>NZ_JBEGED010000011.1:0-221363 GCF_040202885.1 Xanthomonas sp. WHRI 1810A | reverse complement strand
AAGTTTTCCGTTTCGTCTGCGCCGGAAGTGGGGCGAATTATAGACAGATACTGAGGGCCGTCAACCCTTAATTAACGTATTCATTAAAAACACTATTAATCATCTTGAGATGCTCAAAAAATGAACACTTAGGTCCAATGCACACTCCCCACGCTTCTATATATAGCTACAGAACACCTGCATTCCGCAAAAGCGTCACGTCTTCATCCTTAAGCCCCAATACTCCGACGAGCACCTCCAACGTGTGCTCCCCCAGCAACGGGGGAGCGCGGTTGTACTCGACAGGCGTACCAGACAGTCGAATGGGACTTGCCACCTGCGGGACCGCTCCCCCCAATGCATGGGGTAGCGATATCGCCAACCCTCGAGCCTGCACCTGAGGATCAGCGAACACCTGCGCAACATCGTTGATGGGACCGCACGGCACCCCGGCAGCTTCCAGCACATTCACCCATTCGGTCGTCGTCTTGAAAACCGTTGCCTGGCGAATCAAAGGGATCAGCTCGGCGCGGTGCGCCACTCGCTGCCTATTAGAAGAGAATCGCGGATCGTCTGCCCACTCGGGCCGATCCGCGACCTCGGCAAATTTTCTGAATTGACTGTCATTACCCACCGTCAGGATGAAGTCGCCGTCGGCGGTAGGAAAATCCTGATAAGGAACAATGTTCGGGTGAGCATTACCCAAGCGCCGTGGCGCAATGCCCGTGGTCAGGTAATTCATAGCCTGGTTGGCCAGGCATGCCACCTGCACATCGAGCAGCGCCATATCAATGTATTGTCCTACACCCCCCTGGTCACGATGAGCCAAGGCAGCCAGAATCGCGGATGTCGAATAAAGCCCCGTCAGGATATCGGTCAGCGCCACCCCGACCTTGACAGGGCCTGCACCCTCTTCACCTTCAGGGCGACCGGTAAGGCTCATCAAGCCGCCCAGCCCCTGAATCATGAAGTCATAGCCGGCACGCCTGGCATAGGGACCCGTCTGGCCGAACCCGGTAATCGAACAGTAAATAAGCCTCGGATTCTCCAACTGCAGCGACTCGTAATCGAGACCGTACGCCTTCAGCCCGCCTACCTTGAAGTTCTCAATAACGATGTCGGACTTCGCCACCAGCTCGCGCACCAGCTTCTGACCCTCCGGCCGGGTGAAGTCGATGGTCACTGACCGCTTATTCCGATTCGCAGACAGGTAATAGGCTGCCTCACTGGTATTTTCCCCAGCAGCATCCTTCAGGAAGGGCGGCCCCCACGCACGTGTATCGTCGCCGTTGCCTGGTCGCTCGACCTTAATCACGTCGGCCCCGAGGTCCGCAAGAATTTGCCCGGCCCAGGGCCCTGCCAGGACTCGGGACAAATCCAGCACACGCAGATGTGAAAGCGCGCCCATGAGAGCTCCTTAATAGAAGGCCTGAATGCCTGTCTGCGCGCGACCCAGAATCAGGGCATGAACATCATGAGTACCCTCATAGGTGTTCACGACTTCAAGATTTACAAGATGCCGTGCGATGCCGAATTCGTCTGAGATCCCGTTACCACCGAGCATGTCACGAGCCATGCGCGCGATATCCAGGGATTTGCCGCAGGAGTTGCGCTTCATGATGGACGTGATTTCGACTGCCGCCGTCCCCTCATCCTTCATGCGCCCCAACCGCAGACAGCCTTGCAGCGCCAGCGTGATTTCGGTCTGCATGTCGGCGAGCTTCTTCTGGATCAACTGGTTGGCTGCCAGCGGCCGTCCGAACTGTTGACGATCAAGCGTGTATTGCCGCGCCATGTGCCAACAGAACTCAGCCGCGCCCAGCGCACCCCAGGAAATACCGTAGCGAGCAGAGTTCAGGCAGGTAAAGGGACCTTTCAAGCCGCGCACGTCCGGAAAAATATTCTCTTCTGGCACAAACACGTTATCCATCACGATCTCGCCAGTAATCGAAGCACGCAAACCGACCTTGCCGTGAATGACTGGTGCGCTCAAGCCCTGCCAGCCTTTCTCCAGTACAAAACCTCGGATGTCCCCCTCGTCATCTTTACCCCACACAACGAACACATCGGCGATAGGGCTGTTGGTAATCCACATCTTGCTACCTGACAGGCGATAGCCACCTTCGACCTTTTTGGCGCGGGTGATCATCGCACCAGGATCGGAACCATGGTTCGGCTCGGTCAGACCGAAGCATCCAATCCATTCCCCTGACGCCAGCTTGGGAAGATATTTTTGCTTCTGCGCCTCGGTACCGAACTCGTTAATGGGCACCATGACCAGCGACGATTGCACACTCATCATCGAGCGGTAGCCGGAGTCAACGCGCTCGACCTCGCGAGCAATCAAGCCGTAACACACGTAATTCAGGCCGCTCCCGCCGTATACCTCAGGAATGGTTGCGCCCAGCAGGCCTATTTCGCCCATCTCACGAAAAATGTGGGGGTCGGTCTTCTCGTGACGGAACGCTTCGAGAACGCGAGGTGCCAACTTGCCTTGTGCAAACTGCGCGGCACTATCACGCACCATGCGCTCTTCCTCGGTGAGTTGCTGATCCAGCAGTAGCGGATCGATCCAGCTAAAGCTCGCCTTGGCGCCCATGAATAATGTCCTCGTGAGTGGTGCATTCGCTGAAGCGGGCGAATGTCGTGGACTGATCCTAGGCGTGGATCACCTACCCGGCAAACGACGAATACTCACCTCTATGTGCTAATTTCTCACTCCGTAACAATAAAACAGGCGAATCTGCTAGCCCACTTGTGAGGTCGCCGTACATGCGCCGCAAAATACCCAGCACCGCCGCACTGGTCAGTTTCGAAGCTGCAGCCCGGCACGAAAGCTTTACCAAAGCCGCAATGGAGCTTTCACTGACCCAAAGCGCTATTTGCCGACAGATAGGCAGCCTCGAGGCGTTCCTGAACGTGGAACTGTTCCGACGCTCAAGACGCGGGGTGAAGCTGACAGAGGCAGGGCTGTCCTACAGCCGACGGGTCGCCACACAACTGGACGCCGTCGAACGCGACACGCTTTCGGTGATGGGCCACCAAGGCACAAACGTGATAGAGCTTGCAGTGGTCCCGACCTTCGGCACCCAGTGGCTGCTGCCCCGGCTCAAAGACTTCCAGCGGTCTCACCCCGACGTCACCATCAACCTCACCAATCGGACCCGGCCATTCCTGTTTGCAGATACTGACTTCGATGCGGCCATTTATTTTGGCGATGCTGACTGGTCCGGCACCGAGTCTCATCGGCTGATGGGCGAGAACCCAATGCCGGTCAGCAGTCCCGCGCTTTTGAAAGGGCACAGTCATCTCACTGCTGCCGACTTGGCCGAGATGCCTTTGCTCCAGCAAACCACTCGCCCCTATGCGTGGCGTCAGTGGTTTAGCGCAATGGATATGAATATCCCCCGCGACATGACAGGGCCGCGCTACGAGCTATTCTCCATGCTTGCGCAAGCGGCAATGCACGACATGGGCGTGGCGCTTATTCCGCCTTTTCTGATTCAGCGCGAACTGGCGGAAAAGCGTCTGGTGATAGCCAACAAGCACGCGCTATCGAGCATCAAGGCCTATTACCTGATGATCCCCGAACGCAAAGTAGAGTCGGCGTCGTTGAAAGCGTTTCGCGACTGGCTGGTCATCCAGGCAGCGAACTACGCACTGCCTTGAATCAACTGGAAAAAACTGGATATTGATCTTGTAGTCCAGCCCTTAAAAGCCCTACAGATATATGTATATGACGCATTTAAACAACACGCATGTTCGTTATCGAAAACACTCTATAAGCGTTACATGACGTGCCCTGTAGCCGGATTTGTCGTGTTGATCTCCGCTAAGTCAAATATTTATAAAAACACGACACGTACCGCCAAGACCCTTTAACTTCAAGGCTTGCAGCGATTTGTTGCGGCAAACGGTCACAGGGTGACTTGTAGTTAATATCATGACCAGTTACAGAATTCCTTGATGGGCCTTGGCTTCGCCTGCAAAATGCCGCGCCCCGGCGACTCCGGCGGGGAGTGGTGATCGCCGCCCCAGAGGCGCCATCCGCAGCGCACTGGCCAGTTTTCGAACATAAAAAGATCACGCAGGAGATTTGACGTGCACATTGGTGTTCCTCTCGAGACCCAGACCGGTGAAACGCGGGTTGCAGCGACCCCGGAAACCATCAAGAAACTCATCGGCCAAGGCCATAAGGTGACCGTTCAAACAGGCGCAGGCGTTACTGCTAGTGTCCCGGACAGTGCCTATGAAACCGCTGGCGCCCATATAGGCAGCGCCGCCGATGCATTCGGTGCTGAACTGATTCTGAAGGTCGTCGCCCCGAGCGACAGCGAACTGACCCTGATCAAGCACGGCACTATCGTCGTCGGCATGCTCAACCCCTTCAATAATGAAATCATCGCCAAGATGGCCGAATGCGGCGTTACCGCATTCGCCCTTGAGGCAGCGCCGCGCACCTCCCGCGCTCAGAGCCTCGACGTGTTGTCTTCGCAGGCGAACATCGCCGGGTACAAATCGGTGTTGCTGGCCGCTTATCACTATCCGCGCTTCATGCCGATGCTGATGACCGCCGCCGGCACTGTCAAAGCCGCGCGCGTACTGATTCTGGGCGCTGGCGTCGCCGGCCTGCAGGCCATTGCGACAGCCAAGCGGCTCGGCGCGGTGATCGAGGCGTCCGATGTACGCCCTGCGGTAAAGGAGCAAATCGAATCCCTCGGTGCGAAATTTGTCGATGTCCCGTACGAGACCGACGAAGAGCGCGAGGCGGCGGTCGGCGTCGGTGGTTACGCGCGCCCGATGCCTGCCAGTTGGATGCAGCGTCAGGCAGTCGCGGTGCATGAACGCGCGAAACTGGCGGACATCGTGATCACCACCGCACTGATTCCCGGTCGCAAGGCGCCGGTGCTACTCAGCGCGGAGACGGTGTCACAGATGAAGCCCGGCTCGGTTGTGATCGATCTGGCTGCAGCACAAGGCGGCAACTGCCCGCTGACCGTCGCCGATCAAGTGGTAATCGAGCACGGCGTGACCATCGTCGGCCATACCAACCTCCCAGCCATGGTGGCGGCCGACTCGTCCGCGCTGTACGCACGCAACCTGCTGGACTTCCTCAAACTGGTCTTCACCGCTGAAGGTCAGTTCGAGATCAACCTCGAAGACGATATCGTCGCCGCGTGCCTGATGTGCCGCGACGGCCAAGTCATCCGCAAGAACGGCTGAGGATAAAAACAATGGAAGAGTTCATCTCACCCGGCATCTACAACCTGATCATCTTCGTGCTGGCGATTTACGTCGGTTACCACGTGGTCTGGAACGTGACGCCTGCGCTGCACACGCCTTTGATGGCCGTGACCAACGCTATTTCCGCGATCGTAATTGTCGGGGCCATGCTTGCCGCTGCGCTGACGGTCACGCCGCTGGGCAAAACCATGGGTACGCTTGCTGTGGCACTGGCGGCAGTTAACGTATTCGGCGGGTTTCTGGTCACACGGCGAATGCTGGAAATGTTCAAGAAGAAAGCACCAAAAGCAAAAAATGAGGTGGCGAAGTAATGAGCATGAACCTCGTCACCCTGCTGTACCTCGTGTCGGCGATCTGCTTCATCCAGGCTCTTAAAGGCTTGTCCCACCCCACCACCTCGCGCCGCGGCAACCTGTTCGGCATGCTCGGCATGGGCCTCGCCGTGGTCACCACCATTGGCCTGGTATACAAGCTGGCGGCGCTGTCCACCGACGGCGCCACCGCTGGCATCGGCTACATCCTCATCGGGCTGCTGGTGGGCGGCACTGCCGGCTCGATCATGGCCAAGCGCGTCGAGATGACCAAGATGCCGGAGCTGGTGGCCTTCATGCACAGCATGATCGGGCTCGCTGCAGTCTTCATTGCCATCGCGGCCGTCGTAGAGCCACAGTCCCTGGGCATCGTCCACCACCTTGGCGATCCAATCCCGGCCGGTAACCGTCTGGAGCTGTTCCTCGGGGCCGCCATCGGTGCCATCACGTTCTCGGGATCGGTCATTGCGTTCGGCAAGCTCTCGGGTAAGTACAAGTTCCGCCTTTTCCAAGGCGCACCGGTACAGTTCCCGGGTCAGCACAAACTGAACCTGATCCTCGGTCTGGCGACGTTGTTCTTCGGCCTGACGTTCATGTTCACCGGCAGCCTGTTCGCGTTCAGCGTGATGCTGGCCTTGGCATTCGTCATCGGCGTGCTGCTCATCATCCCTATCGGGGGCGCCGATATGCCGGTCGTCGTGTCGATGCTCAACAGCTACTCAGGCTGGGCAGCCGCCGGCATCGGCTTTTCGCTGAATAACTCGATGTTGATCATCGCGGGCTCGCTGGTAGGCTCATCAGGCGCAATCCTGTCCTACATCATGTGCAAGGCGATGAATCGATCGTTCTTCAATGTGATTGGCGGCGGCTTTGGTGGTGCGACGGACGCAGGGGCTGCAACCGGTGCCAAGGAAGCACGTCCGGTCAAATCGGGCTCTGCCGATGACGCGACGTTCCTGCTGACCAACGCAGACACCGTGATCATCGTGCCGGGCTACGGACTGGCTGTGGCGCGGGCGCAACATGCGCTCAAAGAGCTGACGGAGAAGCTGATCCATCGTGGCGTGACGGTGAAGTATGCGATCCACCCGGTTGCGGGACGGATGCCAGGGCACATGAACGTTCTGCTGGCCGAAGCCGAAGTGCCTTACGACCAGGTATTCGAGATGGACGACATCAACTCCGAATTCGGTCAGGCCGACGTCGTGCTGGTGCTGGGCGCCAACGACGTAGTTAACCCCGCAGCGAAGAATGATCCCAAATCACCGATTGCCGGTATGCCGATCCTTGAAGCCTTCAAGGCTAAAACCATCATCGTCAATAAACGTTCGATGGCCAGCGGCTATGCTGGCCTGGATAACGAGCTGTTCTATCTCGACAAAACCATGATGGTGTTCGGTGACGCTAAAAAGGTCATCGAAGACATGGTCAAGGCTGTCGAATAGAGGGTCCGCTAAATCAAAAAAATGACCCTTCAGCGCGCACATCGGCTGGAGGGTTTTTGCATTCTGGCGGACGAAGCAAACACAATTTTGATTCAGCAAACAACAACAGTGTCGAATTTTGAAATCTGCAGAGCAGTTCTGGCAAAAACTGTACTGCTGTACCTGTCCTCAAGACCACCTCGAACCACTTTTTCATCCATTTGGAGCACAGAATGCACTGTTATCGTGCCAACCCGTACAGTTGCCCCAAAAATGGACAAAACAGTGCCTTACAGCAGTTAACTGAACCCTCACAATACAAGTGAACTGTGTCTGGAGCGCGCGAGCCAACGAGAGGAAGATTGTTACCAATCAAGTCACTATCTAAACCCGCCACAAGCGGAAGGAAGAAACATCATGGAACGTACAGTCAGTTCCGATCTGTTCTACGAAGAAACCGCAAAAACCGCCCAAGCCTCGTTGCCTCTGCGCGCTTTCGCTAACCTGATGCTCTGGCAGCGTCGCCTTTCCAGCCGCCATCAACTGGCCCGCCTGGATTCGCGTCTTCTGGCCGATGCTGGTATCAGCGAATCGCAACGTTACGAAGAGCTGAGCAAGCCGTTCTGGCGCTGAATAAGCGTCCGCTGGTCCAAGGCGAATAGCCTCTCACCAGCACCCCGAATTGCTAACACAAAACCCGTCGCCGGAAACTGCGACGGGTTTTGTCGTTTTAGCCTTCAAAAACATCTTAAGAACGAGTACCGGTACAGTTCAGGCCTATTGATAAAATTGCAGTACAGCCCCCTAAAACCGAGACTTTCGGACATTGTTTAGGGTCTTCTCAGTGCCCACACAGACGGCTGGCCGCTAACGGGAGTAGTGCTTACACCCTTCGCTACGCTAATCTTGCGACGATTACCCAATCTGTCGCAGCGATGGCACTTTCGCCAGGTTCGCGTGTTCCGCTCTTCCTGTCTTACCCTGGAGTTTTACTATGTCCCGCCTTCGTCTGTTGAGCGCTGCTGCATTGTTGATCGCCGCTACAAGTGCCAGCGCTTCTAGCTTTGTTGTTACCACGGACGCTGTAGTCCGCGCTTTGGACGCCTCGTCCAATGCCACTTCCAAAATCTCCTCCTCACTCAAGGACGACAAAATCGTCCTCGCAGCCCGCGAAGACGCGGCCAGCTTCGTCGCCACCAATGGCGATATCCGCGGCGCTCAACTTGAAGGCGCCTTCCAGCACATCCGTGAGATCGCTCCCCACATGAATGCCACCGACACGCAATTGGCTCAGGCCATTCTGGCGATCTGATTCAGCGATCCGACAGGTTTGTGCCGCACCCGCCCTGTTCTCGGACTAGCTCTGGACAGGGCATTGCGCTAGCCTTGCAGCTCGTTTTACCAGTACCCGAATCCTATGCCCTTATTCCCTCGCTTGCAGATTGCGACCATCGTCAGCCTGCTCTGGATACCTCAGGCATACGCCTTCGATGTCTCCACACAAAGCCTGGTCAAAACCGGTTTCGCCACCACCCAAGTGACGACCGGACCTTTCGATAACAAACTGATACTTGCCGCCAAGGATGATGCTGCAGCGTTTCTTGCCAGTGACGGCCAATGGCGGGGAGCACAGCTGGAGTCGGCATTGGCGTACCTGCGTCAGAGCCAACCAAAACTTCGTGCCAGCGACCTTGAACTGGCGCAGGCGATCCTCGTCCAATAATCACTTTTTCTTATCTTCTGTATTTTTGGAGACGTTCCATGCGTACCCCGCTGATCGCCGCAGCCCTGGGCCTGCTCTTGCTGGCCGACATGGCTCAGGCTCAAACCCTGAAAGCCACCAGTAACATCATCGTCCGCGCTTTTGGCCGCACGATCGACTTCACCTCCGACACCACTACCTCTATTCGCGATTCGAAAATCGTCCTCGCCGCTAAAGATGATGCCGCCAGCTACGTCGCCACACGCGGCGACATCCACGGTGCCCAGCTCGACGCAGCGTTCGCGACTCTGCGTGAACGACTGCCGGAAGCGCGCAATGCCAGTGATCAGGTGCTTGCCGAAGCCATTCTCGCACTGTGAGGCGACTCGCCGTCTGGCTGATGGCGTCGGCGCTCTCGTGGTTCTGCACCAGCGCCTTCGCCGACCTGCGTCTGTCGCTGGATACCGAAGGCTTGAGCAGAGCAGAGCAGTCCGCCAGCCAGGCACTGCTGGATGAAGCGCTGGCCAGGTTGCCACCGCTGTTCGTCAGCAAACTTGATCGCACGATCCGTGTCAGTTGGTCCGATCACATGCCCGCCAATGCCTATGGCCAGGCCGATGCGTCCCAGCAACTGGACTTGAATCGCAACCTGCTGGCGACCCTGACCGACGGCACAGCCGCTACCACCAAGACCAATCGCCCCCATGGCACCGTGCGCGAGGAAATGCTCGCCACCGTGCTGCACGAGCTGACCCATATTTATGACCGCGCCCGCCTGTGGCCGGAGGCGCAGCGTTCGTTGATCGTCATGTGCGGGCGCCGGGCGAACAGTCTGGGCAAAGTTGGCCTGCCCGATAAATGCCGTGGCCAGACTGAACGGCGCTTCACCTTAAGCGATGATCCGAGATTGCTGGACCTGGCCGGCTGGCCGCAGTACGTCGGGCGGCGAGGGGAGCGCGAAGAGAAAAACGGGCAAGTGGCGCGCAGTCCGGACATCTATGAAATCAGCAGCCCGCTGGAATTCGTCGCGGTGAACATGGAGTACTTCCTGCTCGACCCGGCGTACGCCTGCCGACGTCCTGCGCTTTACGATTACTACAAGCAGCATTTCGGCTGGGCGCCCGCAGCCAAGGACGAATGCCCCAAGGCCTATCCATTCCTCAACGCCGGCAACGACTTCGCGCGCGAACCGCTCGGCAAACTCGATCCCGAGCGCGTGTACGAAGTCGATTATCTGTTGGCCGAAGCCAACCAGAACCTGGCAAGCCGTTGGGGCCATTCGATGCTGCGCCTGGTGATTTGCAAACCCGGACGCCCGCGCGGCCCGGACTGCCGGCTGGATCTGGATCAACACCTGGTTTTGTCCTACCGGGCGTTCGTCAACGACCTGCAGCTGTCGAGCTGGAGTGGATTGACCGGCGCTTATCCCTCGCGCCTGTTCGTATTGCCGTTGGGCCAGGTGATCGACGAATACACCAAGACCGAGTTCCGCAGCCTCGCATCGGTGCCGATGAAGTTGTCGCGTGAGGAAATCGACGGGCTGGTGCAGCACGCCGCCGAAATGCACTGGGCATACGACGGCGATTACTGGTTCTTGTCGAACAACTGCGCAGTGGAAAACCTCAAGCTGTTGCGCAGCGGCACCAACGATCCAAAGCTGCAGGGCCTGGACAGCATCCTGCCCAACGGCTTGCTTGAAGTGCTGAAGGGCCGAGGCCTGGCGGACACCAGCGTGCTGGACAATCCGAAAGAAGCCCTGCGCCTGGGTTATCGGTTTGATTCGTACCGAGACCGCTATCAGGCCATGTTTGATGTGCTGCGCAAAAACCTGCCGATCAAGCAGGCCACAGTCGAAGACTGGCTTGGCTTGCCCGCCGAAGACCGCACACAGTGGTTCGCTCAGGCTGACCTGCGCACCAGTGCGGCCATGTTGCTGCTTGAACAGGCGAGTCTGCGTCGACAGCTGCTGCTGGCTCAGGACGAGGTGAAGCAGCGTTACCTCAGCGCGCGGGAGCAAAAGGACAACAGCGTGGCGCACGCTACCGGCACGCTGCAGGACATTCTGGCTAATAGCGGCTTCCTCAGTCGGCCCGCAGAACTGCTGGGCAGTGGCGGCTACGGCTTGCCGCAAGAAGGCGAATGGCAGCGACTGGAGGCCGAAAGCAGCCAACGTCAGAAGCAGCTGCAGCGTCTGACCGGCGATCTGGACAAAGAGGTGAGGGCGCTGCTGGAACCAGACCGAGCCAAGGAAATTGCCGCCACCGAAACTAACCTCAAGCAGGTGGGCGAGCATTTGCGGGCGCTGCACAAAGCGGCGGGTGGGTTGGAGTTGCCTTAATCCCTTTGTAGGAGCGCGCTTGCCCGCGATAGATATTTGTCAGGCAACATCTTTTCGTCTGACACACTTTTGTTCGCGGGCAAGCGCGCTCCTACAGGTCATGCAGGGTGAGTTGTCTCCCCAGGCTCACCCGGCAATTGCTCATCCAGATGCAGCCACGGCAGGCGATTGTCTGTCCAGATGTGGCGAGAGGCCGGTGCATCTTCGGGGTGATCGAGGGTTGCGATGGTGACGTCCATTTCCTCCGGGCTGTTACGACTCAGCAGCGCTACCTGAGCCCCGCAGTTGTTGCAGAAATAACGCACACACGTCGGAGCGGAGTCATACGCCGTAGGGCTACCGGCCAACCAGCTGAACGACGTGATGGGCACCGAAATCCACGTCATCACAATCCCGCCTGATGTGCGCCGACAGATAGAGCAGTGGCAGTGCGCGATGTCAGCCAGTGGCGCATCGAATTCGTACCGCAGATTGCCGCAATGACATCCGCCTGTGTGCAAATCGCTCATGGTCTGTTCTCCGAAGTCGTAAAGGTCTGACCGCTTGCGGCTGCAATCGCTTCATTGTGATTAACGATCAGCGGGAATGCCCTCGAAAGCTGGCTGAAAGCTTTGCACTTTACGATCCCCTCACCGCCGGCAAAAGACCGGCCAGCCAGGTACACGTCCTTTGGCGTTTACCGGCCCAGTCAACAACAACAAATGTGGTGATCCTGATGCTTGCTTATACCTCGCGCAAAACCCCGCCTTTACCCGAACTCCCCGCACCGTTCATTTGAGCTGATTCGTTCTTTTCATCTTTCTCAAATCACGTTACGCCTGGAGTTTCCCTATGCTGACTTTCCTCGGCTTCGCGATGGTCGTCGCGTTCATGTACCTGATCATGAGCAAGCGCCTGTCGGCGCTGATTGCCTTGATCCTGGTGCCGATCGTATTTGCCCTGTTCGGCGGTTTCGCGTCTGACATCGGCCCGATGATGCTCGCTGGCATCACCAAGCTGGCGCCGACCGGCGTCATGCTGATGTTCGCCATTCTCTACTTTGCCCTGATGATCGACTCGGGGCTGTTCGACCCCGCGGTGCGCAAGATTCTCAAGCTGGTCAAAGGCGACCCGGTAAAAGTCTCGGTGGGTACTGCCGTCCTGGCGTTGGTGGTGTCGCTGGATGGCGATGGCGCGACCACATACATGATCTGCGTCGCGGCGATGTTGCCACTCTACAGCCGGTTGGGCATGAGCCCGCGCATCATGGCGGGCCTGATTATCCTGGCAGGCGGCGTAATGAACATGACCCCTTGGGGCGGCCCGACCGCACGGGCAGCCAGTGCCTTGCATGTGGACCCGTCCGACATCTTCGTACCCATGATTCCTGCCATGCTTGCAGGGGTCATCGCGATCCTCGCCATCGCTTATGCCTACGGCAAACGTGAGCGCGCCCGCCTGGGCGAACTGCACTTGCCAGGCGATGAAGTCGACCACAGCGAACTCAGCGTTTCTCAATTCCCTGAGGCCCGCCGCCCCAAGCTGCTGTGGTTCAACGGCCTGTTGACCCTGGCGCTGATGGTCGCCCTGATCATGGGCCTGTTGCCGCTGCCGGTGTTGTTCATGGTGGCGTTCAGCATCGCCATGATCGTCAACTACCCGAACCTGGACATGCAGAAGGACCGCATAGCCGCTCACGCAGGCAGCGTTCTGGCAGTCGTCGGTTTGATCTTCGCGGCCGGTATTTTCACCGGTATCCTGTCGGGCACCGGCATGGTCGATGCGATGTCCAAAAGCCTGTTGGCGGTGATTCCCGATGCGTTGGGACCGTATCTGGCGGTCATCACCGCGCTGGTCAGCATGCCATTCACGTTCTTCATGTCCAACGACGCATTTTATTATGGCGTCCTGCCGGTGCTGGCAGAAGCGGCTGCCCATTATGGGATCAGCCCGGTGGAAATGGCCCGCGCCTCGATCGTAGGCCAGCCGGTTCACCTGCTCAGTCCGCTGGTGCCGTCCACCTACCTGCTGGTGGCACTGGCCGGTATTGAGTTTGGCGATCACCAACGCTTCACCCTCAAGTGGGCGGTGCTGGTCTGCCTGTGCATAATGGTCGCCGCGCTGCTGATGGGGATTTTCCCGCTATTCAGCAGTCTGTAAGGCGAATGACTCCCTCGCCGTCGTGAATACCGACGGCGGGAATTAGACCCGATCAAAGGATTACCTAATGGAATGGCTGACCAACCCAGAGATCTGGGTTGCTTTCTTTACGCTGACCGCCCTGGAGATTGTCCTGGGCATCGACAACATCATCATGATTTCGATTCTGGTCAGCCGCATGCCCAAGGCGATGCAGCCGCGCACGCGGATTTTCGGCCTGGCGCTGGCCATGGTCACGCGGATTCTGCTGTTGCTGTCGATCACCTGGGTCATGCAACTGACGGCCGATCTGTTTGAAGTATTCGGCCAGGGCATCTCCGGTCGCGACCTGATCCTGTTCTTCGGTGGTCTGTTCCTGTTGTGGAAGAGCTCGCAAGAGATCTACCACGGCATGGAAGGTGAAGAAGAGAACCTGGACGAGCCGAAAGGCAAGGGTGGCAGCTTCATCTACACGATCGTCCAGATCGCGATCATCGACATCGTGTTCTCGCTGGATTCGGTGATCACTGCGGTAGGCATGGTGTCTCACGTACCGGTCATGGTCGCGGCCATCATCGTTGCCGTGCTGGTGATGATGCTGTGCTCGGGCTTTATCAGCCGCTTCATCGACCAGCACCCTTCGCTGAAGATGCTCGCGCTGTCGTTCCTGATCGTGGTGGGCACCGTGCTGATCGCCGACGCCTTCGACGTGCATGTGCCTAAAGGTTACGTGTACTTCGCCATGGCGTTCTCGCTGGCGGTTGAGGCGATCAACATCAAAATGCGCACCGCGATGGCGAAGAAGAAAGCCATGAGTGATCCGGTGAAACTGCGCAAGGATGTTCCGGGGCAGTGATTGCCTGATAGTCTGGCGCTGCGAAAAACGGGGCATTGGTTGCCCCGTTTTCGTTTTGAATGTTGGAGCGAGGCTTGCCCGCGAAGCCTTCTGCAGAGCATGAGTTTTGTGGTGTGCAGACATCCCTCTTCGCGGGCAAGCCTCGCTCCAACAAGTAGAAATGGCGTTCAGTCACCGCCATCAAACATCTGATTTGTGACAGATTTGTTTCAAAAGCGTCATACCGTATGCGATGCTGGCTATTAGGCCTCAGGCCGACTACAAGCCAGGCTGAGCGGCTGAAAAAACGCTTGGCTCGAAACACGCCTCACCTTCAATCCATTGCCCGCACGGGCAACCTACAGGGGGCTTTCCTTATGCTGACCCTGCTCGATTTGCTATCCGCCGTCGCGCTGCTGATCTGGGGTACACACATCGTTCGGACAGGCATTTTGCGTGTCTATGGCACACAATTGCGCCGCATCATCAGCCAGAACATGTCCAAACGCCCGTTGGCCTTCGTCGCCGGGATTCTGGTAACGGCACTGGTGCAAAGCAGCAATGCCACCGCCATGCTGGTGACCTCGTTCGTTGGCCAACGCCTGATGACGCTGACGCCAGCGCTGGCCATCATGCTTGGAGCGGACGTCGGCACAGCATTGATGTCCCGCATCCTCACCTTCGATCTGTCGTGGCTGTCTCCGCTGCTGATATTTCTCGGTGTGATTTTCTTCCTCTCCCGCAAGCAAACGCGCGTGGGCCAGCTCGGCCGTGTCGGGATTGGCCTGGGCCTCATCATCCTGGCGCTGCAACTGATCGTCAGCGCGGCGGCGCCCATCACCCAGGCGGCCGGGGTGAAAGTGCTGTTCGCCTCGCTCACCGGGGACATTCTGCTTGATGCTCTGGTCGGCGCCATGTTCGCGCTGATTTCCTATTCCAGCCTTGCCGCCGTGCTGCTCACCGCAACGCTGGCAGGCGCAGAGATCATCAGCCTGCCCGTTGCGATCGGTCTGGTGATCGGCGCCAACATCGGCAGCGGCTTGCTGGCGTTCATGAGCACCAGCATGCAGAACGTGGCGGGGCGCCAGGTCGCGCTGGGCAGCCTGCTCTACAAATTGATCGGTCTGCTGCTGATCATCCCGGTGCTGACGCCGCTGGTGGACTGGATGGGTACGCTGTCGCTGAGCCCTGCCAGCCTGGTGATCAGTTTCCACGTCATTTACAACTCGCTGCGTTGCCTGATCCTGTTGCCCAGCGTCGGCCCGATGGGTCGGTTGTGCGCCTTGATATTGCCTGAGCAGGCTGAAACCAATCCCCAGGCCAAACCCCGCCACCTGGACCTGACGGCGCTCTCGACCCCCAGCCTGGCGCTGGCCAATGCGGTGCGTGAAACCCTGCGCATGGGCGACTTGATCGACAGCATGCTCAATGCCATGCAGGAAGTGCTGCGTGGCAACCAGACGGCCGTGACTCAGGAAGTCCGCCGCCTGAACGACGACGTTGAAGTGCTGTACAACGCGATCAAGCTCTATCTGGCGCAGATGCCGCGCGAAGACCTGAGTGATCAGGACAATCGACGCTGGGCCGAAATCATTGAGCTGGCCATCAACCTTGAGCTCGCCAGCGGCCTGATCGAACGGATGTTGCGCAAGGTCCAGCGGCAAAAAACGACACAGCAGCGGTCGTTTTCCGAGGTCGGCCTGGAAGAGCTGTCGGTGTTGCATGCCCAGTTGATGTCGAACCTGCGACTGGGGCTGTCGGTGTTTCTCAGTGGCGACCCCGAAAGCGCGCGCCAGTTACTGCGTGAGAAACGTCGCTTCCGTGCGCAGGAACGTCGCCTGGCTCACGCTCATGTCAGTAGGTTGCAACGCAAGATCGTGCAGAGTATCGAGACCAGCTCGCTGCACCTGGAACTGATCGCAGACATGAAGCGGCTCAACTCCATGTTTTGCAGCAGCGCCTATGCCGTGCTTGAAACCACCGACACAGGCGCGCTGCTCAACGAAACCTCGCCGGACTGATGAAGGTGAACGCAGCGACCGGTTTGAAGTCTGTTACACATACCGGCCCGCAAGGAAGCCCGTTTTTATGCGTTGCCTGCTTCTCGTTTTTTTATTGGTGATATCCCTTCCGTCCTCTGCACTCGACCGCTTTCAGGTCGAGGGCTACGTGCTGCCCAACGGGCTGCAGTTGTTGCTCAAGCCCGGTGATAAGGGCCACGTGTCGATACGGCTGGTGGTGGGCATTGGTTTCGACGACTTCAGCTGTGCCGACAAAGAACTGCCCCATGTGCTCGAACATTTGTTGTTCAGCGGCGTGGATGACAGCGGGGAAGGGGGTCTGGAAGAACAGATGCAGGCGCTGGGCGGTGACTGGAATGCGTTCACCAGCAACGCCGATACAACCTTCGTGATCGAAGCACCGGCGCAAAATCAGCGCAAGGTGCTGGACCTGCTGCTCAATGTGCTGACCCATACGCAGGTCAACCAGGCGAATCTGGATAACGCCAAACGCATCGTCGAGCACGAAGACGGCGGCCATCATTCCCATCTGCAGCGCCTGCTTGATCTGCGCGATCAAGGGCACAGCGCCAGCAATCAGTTGGCCATGGAGCTAGGGCTCAAATGCCCCGAACGTCCGGACGTCGATCACCTGACTGTTGACCAGATCGAAGATATCCATAACGGTTGGTACGCGGCCAACAACATGACGCTGATTATCGTCGGCGATCTGGACCGGTTGTTGCCGGCGTATCTGGAGCGCACATATGGCCAGATCAATGCCGTGGACCCCACCGAACACCCACCGTTGCCGCAGATCACCGAAAAGGCCGATCCCGAACGCGTACTGACCCGCGGCACGCTGGGCGACAACGCCAAGCTGCATCTGCTGTTTCCCGAGCCTGACCTGGGCGAACAGCACGATGAGACGTGGGATCTGGTGAAAACCTATCTGGACTGGGCGCTGTACAGCGAACTGCGTCTGGACAAGGGATTTTCCTACGGGCCCTGGACGGATCGCGAAGTGTTCGGCGACACCGGGTTTCTCAGCCTGAACGCCGATGTGGACCGCGAAGATCTCGACGCGGCCGTTGCTGCCACGCGCTCGATGCTGGCGCGCCTGCGTAAAGAGGGCCTGGATCCGGCAACCTTCGCCCGGCTGCAGCAGGCGTCAATCGCCAAGCAGGCGTGGGCGGTGCAAGGCAACAGCGCCCTGGCCGATTACTACTGGGGCGCGATCAACGATTACGACAACGGCCGCTTCGACGATCCTGCCAAGCGAACGCGTGGGGTGAGTCTGGACCTGGCCAACCAGGCCATGCGCAAGCTGCTCGCCCAGCCAGGCTACCTGCGCGTTGAAAAGCCGCTGCTCGGTTACGACGAGCTGTATGGACTGGTTGTGGTGCTGATCGCGTTGTTGGTGTTGTTGATTGTCTGGCGGGTGTGGGTGTATCGGACGCGGCCTTTGTGAGTCAGCGTCTCTAACTGTAGGAGCGCGCTTGCCCGCGAAGCGGCCGGTTCAGGCACTGATCAGCTGACTGTCCCGACGCTATCGCGAGTAAGCGCGCTCCTACAAGTTGGCGTGATGAAATTGTTATCCTGCAAAGGTTTTTTCCTACAGCAAAGTGAATGACGGAAATGCCGGATTGGAACGCCATCGTTAACCATTCAGTCGTACAGCGTGCCATCGGCCTGATGAAGCGCTATCCGGGTGTCATCGCGCTGTTCGGTTTTTGCTCCGGCATCGGCAGCTTTATGCTGGTGGACCGTCAAGCCAAGCTGGCGACGTGGATCGCCGTCATCCTGCTGTTGAGCTGGGTTTGGCTGATGTTCGAGAACAGCGCCTTGAAGCTGTTCGCGAAAATTTTCAAAAAGGAGATCCCCAAGCCGCTGCTGCGTTACGGCACGCAGATGATTCACCAGGAAAGCCTGTTCTTCGTTTTGCCGTTCTTTTTCATCACCACGACGTGGAACAGCGGGCAGCTGGTGTTCACGGGTTTGCTGGGGGCCGCTGGCCTAATCTCCATCGTTGACCCGCTGTACTACAAATGGCTGGCACCCAAGCGCTGGCTGTTCATGGCGCTGCACACCCTGACACTGTTCGCCGCCTTGCTGACTGCGCTCCCGATCATCCTGCACCTGACCACCGCCGAAAGTTACAAGTTGTCGCTGGTCACCGCGATGCTGCTGGCGTTCCCGAGTCTGGCGTCGAGCTTCCCCATCAACAACTGGCGTCGTGGCGTGGGCCTGGTGTTCATGACGCTGGCCATCGGCGCCGCAGGCTGGCTGCTCAGGTCGTGGGTCCCGCCTGCCACGCTCTGGCTCACCGAAGTCGCCGTGAGCACCACCTTCGATAACCAGACCCGTTCGCCGGGGGACAGCATCACCGAAATCGGGGTCAATCAGCTGCGCAGCTCCGGGTTGTATGCCTACACCTCGATCAACGCGCCGCGGGGCCTGGATGAGCGCATTTACCATGTGTGGCGCCACAACGGGAAAGAAGTCGACCGCATTGCGCTGGACATTCACGGCGGCCGCGAAGAGGGTTATCGCGCGTGGACCCACAAGCAGAACTTCCAGGCAGACGTCCTCGGCAAATGGCAGGTGAGGGTGCTGACGGATGATGGGCAAATGATCGGCGTCCTTCGTTTTGAAGTGACTGACCGTGATCAGCCAGCCGTTACCCGCAAAAGATTCTCGCCCGCTGGCTTGAAACCGGGCGCGGACAGCTATGATGCAGACGATTCGGGCAAGAAGACGCCTGAGAAAAAGGCACCTGATCCGGCCCCCGCCACTCCAGCCAACACCCAATAAGCGCGTCGCAATGACATCATCCACCCCTTTGGCCGTCAGCACGCCCCCGTTTTCGGGCAGCGCTGTGCTGGACACCACGGACAGCCCCGGCCAGTTGACGATCAGCGGAGACTGGACGCTCGCTCATTACCGTAGCCTGCGCCATCAAACCGAAGTTCTGCGCGACGGCTTCAGCCCCAGCACCCGGGTTGACCTGAGCCAACTGGGCGCGCTGGACACAGCAGGTGCTTCACTGTTGGTGGAATTGCTCGGCGCAGAACGCTTGAGGCTGCTGTCGGTTCAAGCGCCCAACCTGCCGGAATCCAGCCGCGCGTTGATGCAGACGATTCAGTCGGCGTTGTCGGATTACTGCGCGCCTGTCAAGGACCCGGAAACCGCCGTCGGCATGCAACTGCTAGCACGCATCGGCCGGGCCGTCGATGTGGTCTGGAAAGACACCTTGCAGTTGCTCGGCTTCGTTGGCCTGATCATGCAGACCATTGCGTTAAACCTGTTTCGTCCCAAGCGCTGGCGCACCACATCGATTGTCGCCCATGTCGAACAGATCGGGCTGGACGCCGCGCCCATCGTGGCGTTGCTGACGTTTCTGGTGGGCGCGGTGGTGGCCTTTCTCGGTGCCACCGTACTGCGAGCCTTCGGCGCGACGATTTTTACCGTGGACCTGATCGCGTTCTCGTTCCTCAGGGAATTCGCGGTGCTGCTCACCGCTATCCTGATTGCTGGCCGGACGGCCAGCGCCTTCACGGCACAGATCGGCTCGATGCAGGCAAACGAAGAGATCGACGCCATTAGAACGTTGGGATTGAGTCCTACAGAACTGTTGGTGGTGCCCCGCGTCATTGCGCTGTTGATCTCACTGCCCATGCTGACCTTTCTGGCCATGGTCTGCGGCATCGTCGGCGGCGGTGTGGTGTGTGCGTGGTCGCTGGACATCTCGCCGGCGATGTTTCTATCGCTGATGGAGGCAGACATCGGCGTGCAGCACTTTCTGGTGGGCATGGTCAAAGCGCCGATCTTCGCGTTCTTCATTGCCTCGATTGGGTGTCTTGAGGGCTTCAAGGTCACCGGCAGTGCCGAGTCGGTGGGCGCGCACACGACCTCAAGCGTGGTGCAGTCGATCTTCGTCGTGATCGTCCTAGATGCCCTGGCGGCGATGTTTTTCATGGAGCTTGGCTGGTGACCAAACGTTGCGTACAACCCAGTGAAACAGTGATCGAAGTGCGCGGGCTGTGCAATCGCTTCGGCGCCCAGAGCGTGCACGAAAACCTTGATCTGGACCTGTATCGCGGCGAAATCCTTGCCGTCGTCGGCGGTTCCGGCAGTGGCAAGTCGGTGTTGTTGCGCAGCATCGTCGGATTGCGCCGTCCCGATGCCGGCAACATCCGGGTGTTGGGTCAGGATCTTCAGAATCTGTCGGAGCAAGGTCGCTCTCAGGTTGAGCGACGTTTCGGTGTGCTGTTCCAGAAGGGCGCCTTGTTTTCTTCGCTGACCATTGCCGAGAACGTTGCTTTGCCCCTGGTTGAGCACGCCGGGCTGAGCCGCGAGGAAGCCGAGCATCTGGCCGGGATAAAACTGGCGTTGTCGGGGCTGCCGTTGTCAGCCGCGCATAAATACCCGGCGTCACTGTCGGGCGGGATGATCAAACGCGCAGCGCTGGCCCGTGCGTTAGCGCTGGACCCAGACATTCTGTTTCTCGATGAACCCACTGCGGGCCTTGATCCAATTGGCGCCGCCGCGTTCGACCAGTTGATCCTGACCTTGCGTGACGCCTTGGGGCTGAGCGTTTTGCTGGTGACCCACGACCTCGACACGCTGTACACCATCACTGACCGCGTGGCGGTGCTGGCGCAAAAACGCGTGCTGGTGGCCGACAGCATCGACAAGGTCGCCGCCACCAACGACGCCTGGATTCACGAATACTTTCATGGCCCTCGCGGCCGCATGGCCTACGCCGCCGCCAATCATCAAAAAGAGGTCTGAGGATGGAAACCCGTGCCCATCACGTGCTGATCGGCCTGTTCACAGTGATTGTGGTGGCCGCTGCGTTGCTGTTCGGCCTGTGGCTGGCCAAGTCCAGCGTCGACACTGCGTTCAAGGATTATCAGGTTGTGTTCAACGAGGCGGTGACCGGTCTGTCCCGTGGCAGCGCCGTGCAGTACAGCGGGATCAAGGTGGGCGACGTTATCGGGCTCAGGCTGGACCCGCAGGACCCGCGTCGTGTACTGGCGCAGATCCGGGTCACGGGCGACACGCCGATCAAAAACGACACCCAAGCCAAGCTGGCCCTGAACGGCATCACTGGCACGTCGATCATCCAGCTCAGCGGCGGCACACCGCAAAGCCCGGAGCTGGAGGGGGAAGAGGGCAAACTGCCGGTCATCATTGCGGCGCCATCACCCATCGCGCGGCTGCTCAACAACAGCAACGACCTGCTGACCAACATCAACGTGCTGCTGCACAACGCCAACGAAATGTTTTCCTCGAAAAACGTCCAGACCCTGACCCGGACGCTTGAACACCTGGAGCAGACCACCGCAGTGGTCGCAGATCAACGCGCCGATATCCGTCAGGCCCTCAAGCAGTTGACCGTGCTCAGCAAGCAGGCAGGTGGCACCCTTGAACAAACCTCGTTGCTGATGCGCAACGCCAATGGCTTGCTGACCCGTGACGGCAAGCAGGTGATCGGCAGCGCCGAAAACGCCATGAAATCCCTGGAACAGAGCAGTGCGAAGATCAATGCGTTGCTGACGCGTAATCAGGATTCGCTCAACGGCGGCATGCAAGGGCTGGGCGAGCTCGGCCCGGCCATCCGCGAACTGCGTGAAACCCTGTCTTCGCTGAAAACCATTTCCCGCCGTCTGGACGCCGACCCCAGCGGCTATCTGCTTGGCAGCGACAAGAACAAGGAGTTCGAGCCATGAGGCTTGCCCGTCCATCCATCAAGCGCTCGCTGGTAGTTGCGGCCCTTGTGCTGTCCAGCGGTTGCTCGATTCTGCCCAAGACCGAACCTTCGGACGTCTATCGCCTGCCCACCGCGTCCGTCAGCGCGAAACCCCAGATGCCTGTGCCCTGGTCGCTGCGAATTGCCCGGCCCAAAGCCAGCCAGGCGCTGGACAGCCCGGGCATCGCGGTCATTCCGCAGGGCGATGTCATCAGCCGCTACAAGGGCGCGCGCTGGAGCGATCCGGCGCCGGTCCTTTTGCGCAACCGCCTGACCGATGCGTTCTACCGGGACGGCCGGGTGCAATCGATCAGCACCGATGACAGCAACCTGCAGGCGGACTTTGAGCTGGGCGGCGAATTGCAGGCGTTTCAGAGTGAATACACAGGCCAGGCCATTGAAGTGGTTATCCGTCTGGACGCGCGGATCGTCAACGACCGGCAGCGGATCATCGCCAGCCGTCGATTCGAAGTGCATCAGCCGGTCAAGGACAAGCGTGTGGCAGCGGTGGTGGCAGGCTTCGGGCAGGCCAGCGATACGCTGACTGCCCAATTGCTGCAATGGACCGTGGAGCAGGGTCAGAAGGGCTACGCGACGGCGCCGAAGAACCAGTAGCAGACGAAGATGGCGGCGATGACGCCAGCCAGTTCGGCCAGCAGCGCACAACCCACGGCGTGACGGGCGCGCTGAATCCCCACCGCACCGAAGTACACCGCCAGCACATAGAAGGTGGTTTCGGTGCTGCCCTGAATCGTGGCTGCGACCAGCGCCGGGAAGCTGTCGACGCCCTGGCTTTGCATGGTCTCAATCAGCATGGCCCGCGCGGCGCTGCCAGAGAACGGTTTGACCAGCGCCGTCGGCAACGCGTCGACAAAGCGAGTGTCCAGGCCAAACCACTGGGTGGCGTGTCGAATGCCCTCAAGAATCAGGTCCAGCGCACCGGACGCGCGCAGCACGCCGACGGCGCACAACATCGCCACCAGATACGGCAGCAGGTTTTTCGCGACGTCGAAACCCTCTTTGGCGCCTTCGACGAACGCTTCATAGACCTTGACCTTGCGCAGCGCGCCAACCACTAGAAACAGGATGATCAAGCCGAACAGGGTTACGTTGCCCAGCACCGAGGACAAGTTGGCCAGGGCCGTGGCCGACAACGTGGCCAAAAGCGCCATGAAGCCGCCCAGCAGCAAGGCGCCGGGAATCAGATAGGCCAGGACCACCGGATCCCACAAGCGCAGACGCTGCATGACCGCGACCGACAACAGGCCCACCAGCGTCGATGCACTGGTGGCCAGCAGAATGGGCAAAAACACCATGGTCGGATCGGGCGCACCCTGCTGCGTGCGGTACATGAAGATGGTCACCGGCAACAGGGTCAGTGATGAGGCGTTGAGCACCAGGAACAGAATCTGTGCGTTGCTGGCGATGGTCTGGCTGGGATTGAGTTCCTGCAGCGCGCGCATGGCCTTGAGCCCGATGGGCGTGGCGGCGTTGTCCAGGCCCAGCGCGTTGGCTGCAAAATTCAACGTGATCAGGCCAAGGGCGGGGTGACCGGGCGGGACTTCTGGCATCAGCCGGGCGAACAACGGACCCAGCACTTTCGCCAGCCAGTCGACGATGCCGGCCTTCTCGGCAATTTTGAGGAAACCCAGCCACAGGGTGAGGGTGCCGAACAGCAGAATCATCACATCGACCGACAGCTTGGCCATGGCGAAGATGCTTTCGACCATCGTCGCAAAAATGCCGGCGTTGCCGCCAATCAACCACTGGGAAAGCGCCGAGACCGCCGCTACTAGAAAAAAGCCAAGCCACAGGCCGTTGAGCATCGGTAAGTCCCTCAAAAGATGCGGCGATGATAGCGGCGCGGGCTTGAACAACAAACCCCTAACGGCGCCTGGCGCTGGGTCGAAGTCTGTAGGAGCGCGCTTGCCCGCGATTGCGGTTGGTCTTTTGGCGCAAATATCTCCGACATACCACAATCGCGGGCAAGCGCGCTCCTACAAGGGATTTGCGCCGGCCTCGCAAACAACAAACCCCGGAAAATCCGGGGCTTGGTGATGGCGCGGGGTGTCAGTCGACAGTCGCCTGACCCACCGGCAACGATCCGGTCTTACGCTCATGAACCAGCGACTGCCAGTAACGCTCGCCCTTGACGTCGTCGTACAGCCCTTCCCAGCGGGAGATAACCAACACCGCCAGCGCATTGCCGATCACGTTAAGCGCGGTACGCGCCATGTCCATGATGCGGTCGACGCCGGCAATAAACGCCAGGCCTTCCAACGGAATGCCCACGCTGCCTAGGGTCGCCAGCAGCACCACGAAGGACACCCCCGGTACACCGGCGATGCCTTTGGAAGTGACCATCAGGGTCAATACCAACATCAGTTGCTGCCCGATCGACAGATCAATGCCGTAGAGCTGCGCAATGAACAGCGCCGCGATGCTCTGGTACAGGGTCGAGCCGTCCAGATTGAAGGAGTAACCGGTGGGCACCACGAAACTGCTGATCGCCTTCGGCGCGCCGTAGGCTTCCATCTTCTCGATCACTCGAGGCAGCACGGTTTCGGAGCTGGCGGTGGAGTAGGCCAGGATCAACTCGTCCTTAAAGATGCGCATCAGCTTGATCACGGAGAAGCCGAACAGACGAGCGATCAGTCCCAGCACCACAAAGGCGAAGAAAGCGATGGCGACGTAAACCAGAATCACCAGCTTGGCCAGCGGCAACAGCGATGCAAAACCGAAGTTGGCCACCGTCACCGCAATCAGGGCGAATACGCCGATGGGCGCGTAGTTCATGATCATGTGCGTCACTTTGAACATCGTTTCCGAGATGCCCTGGAAGACCTTCACCAGCGGCTCACGGACGTCGGCTTGCAGGCTCGACAGTCCCAGCCCGAAGAACACCGAGAAAAAGATGATCGGCAGCATGTCGCCACGGCTGATGGCCGCAAAGATGTTGGACGGGATCAGGTTAAGGATCGTCGCGATGAACGCGTGGTCATGTTGCACTTCGGAGGTGGTCTTCTCGTATTGCGAAATGTCCACCGTCCCCAGGGTGCTCATGTCGATGCCCGTGCCCGGATGGAACACATTGGCAAGCAGCAAACCCACAACAATCGCGATGGTGGTGACCACTTCAAAATAGACGATGGTCTTGAAGCCGATGCGCCCCAGCTTCTTGGCATCACCCATGCCGGCAATGCCCACGATCAGTGACGAGATGACGATGGGGATGACGATCATCTTGATCAGACGAATGAAGATGTCGCCCGCTGGTTGCAGAATATTGCTGATCCACCAGGCTTTTTCTGCGCTGAAGTGATTGAGCGCAGCGCCAAGCGCGATCCCCAATACCAGCCCGATGAGGATTTGCCAGGCGAGGCTCAGTTTTGCCTTCTTCATGTCATTACCCTTGTTCCAGATGGCGTGGACATTCCCCAACCAGCACACGAAGCCGCCCTATGGAGGCAATTCGACGCGCTGGCGCCCTTGAAATAATCCAGCAAGTCACTGCAAACGAGCATCCGAGCTCTGGCAGGCGAAAAAGGGCGCAACTATTCCCACGTCCGCTCCGACCGTCTAATGCCGTAAACGACTACCTCATGCCGAATCGGCATGAGATAAATCAATGACTTAGCGATTCTGGAGTTCAGCGGATGTCAGCGCGGCCAAGGCTTAGAAGGCAAGACGTCGCATAGGCACAGCCTGCGGGGATGAAGAGGGGTCTAGGAAGGGGACAAAGCAAACACGCTTAATCTCGGCAGCGACCGGATTTACAGGCGTTTTTTTGTCGATATACGGTCGTAGGACGTTTCCGTCGCGCTTGCAGGACGTTAAACAATTGGGATAGGAAGGGTGAAACAGGGGCGGGTAGTTGCCGTATGCAAACAGCTGGGTCGGACTGGCCGACCCGTCTGCGGAGAATCAATACCAGTGCAGGTCTTTCTTCAATTGCTCTTTCAGAAGACCCTGCATACCTTCATCAGGCTTACCCAGGAAGCGATAGTCCGCGTGGCGAGTAGGCGATTTATCGGCAGGCAAGCCTGCCGGTACTTCAACCAACATCGCGTAAACGTCCTTCTTATCCAGGCTGTACGCAACGATCAGACGCTTGGTGATGCAAGTGTCTGCGGTCTCGCACAGAGGCCCGACGAGGTAGCCGTCACCGTTTTCAGTGACAGCGCTCATTTGTTCGGACGATCCGGACAGATTGATCACCCAATCGGGTAATCGCTCTTCCTTTTTCACAACACTCGACCACGCCTGGCGGAACTCGGGGCTGGAGCCAATCAGCTCGTTCACCCTGGACTGCCCGTCGTTGGCCGCCAATACCATGGCGCTGGTACTCATGAGGAGTGTCAGCGCCAGTGCATTGAAGTGTCTAACGGCCATGTCAGCCTCGACCGCGACGACCGAAGAAGAACGAAACAACGAACATCACCAGGAAGACGACAAACAGGATCTTGGCGATACCCGTTGCGGTGCCTGCGATACCACCGAAGCCCAGGACTGCTGCGACGATAGCGATGATCAGAAACGTGATTGCCCAACTCAACATGGTGATTCTCCTTACTGTTTTTGAATTCTAAACATCGAATCGAAATCGACTATTCGATGCAGGTACGCCTCTGACCTCAACAGGGCAGAAGATCCAACATTCAGAACACCCAGCTTTGCGCCCGCGGCGATGCTTCAACGGCTGCAGTTTCGTCAACAGACTGGAAGCTCAGCGCAACATCCTGAGCCTTCAGCGCCGTAGCGGTCGCAGCCGGTGCGGCATGGCGGTACAAAGGCTGAATCTGTATCGCAGCGTCCGATTGATTCCAGTGGTTAAACTGTTGAGCAGCAATCAGCGTGATCATCAGTGCCAGGCTGGCAAACAAGCCCTGTTGCAAGTGCAGAGGCGAGATGCGCATTTGAGCGAGACGCTGAATATTCATTCCGATGCTCCCTTCCCACCGAAGTGGCTATCAATCTTTGTTGGCCGACGCTTCGAGCCTTTCTTGAGAGAAGTATTGCAGGCTGTGTGCCAGCTTTTTAAATTCGATAAAACCTATATAAATCAATGAGTTGAATAGGGCAATGCGATGAGTCCTACACGCAAGCTGCACGATTGAACATTTGGCATCGTGCGGAATGCACGAACAGAACGGGAATGGCGGCGAGGCGGTGATGTGTAGGAGCGCGCTTGCCCGCGAGGCGTCGGTCGATTCAAAACAAAGGGCGCCTGACAGAACGCAATCGCAAGCGCGCTCCTACAGATTATTTAGCCCGCCGTTCGCGTCGTGACACGCAGGGTGTCGGCGTTAACCCCTTTGACGCCGCGGATATTGCGGGCGATTTCCACGGCGAGTTCTTTCTCGGCGTAGTTGGCCACGACGCCGTCGAGTTTGACGACGCCAGCCTTGGAGTCGACCTTGATGTTCAGGCCATCCAGCGTGCGGCTATAAATAAGGCTGGATTTGACCTTGCTGATGATCCACGCGTCGCTGAACTCTTCACGCACGCTGTTGGCCTCGGCGGCACTTTCGTCCTTGATGGCCTGTGTGTCACGGGCGCTGACGCTGATCAGGTTATTCACCTCCGTTACGCCATCGGTATTACTGGCCAGGCTTCCGGCCAACAGTTTCGCATCAGGATTCTGCGACTGTCCTTTAAGGGTGACGACGCCTTGCTGGCTTTCCACATCGATATTCAACGCTTCGGTCACGCTGTTCCATAACAGTTTGGATTTGATCGTGGCGGTCAGCGTCGCGTCTTCGAAGCGCTGAGCCATATTGGCCTTGGTCCCCGGCTCGGACGCGACAGCCCCATCGATCTCCAGCTGGTTGTCCACATGATTGATGCCCTGGGTACCGCCGGCAATCTGCTCGGCCAGGGCTTTGTCGACCTCGTTTTCCACTTTGCCTTTGAGAGTCGCCGTGCCTTGCTCGACTTCAACCGATAGGTTGAACGGGCTCAGGTGGCGGTTCAGGGCAAAAGCAGTCCAGATCGACCCTTCCTGTCGCGCTTCAGCCAGCTGCGTTTGCAGATCACCCTTCGGCGCTTCGGCCCCCTGAACAGAGAGCGAGGCAAACCCCAGCACTGTGGCGGTCGCGGTGGCCAGGGCAATCTTCTTCAGCGGGTGCATGGCGAATCTCCAACGGTTGCAAAAGGACTACCTAAAAGACTTTCCATAGGCCAAGTCGTTCTGTGCAGAGTGCCATCACTGCCTCATCGCGCCCCGGAACCTTGCGTCTTCATCTGGCGCGGGCGCCAGTAAATAGGCTGCGTAAGGGGAATATGCGCAGATAACTTCCATGTCGGGCGATTAATCAATCAGAATCCACCATGCAACTTGCCCGATGTTTCCGGGACTAACCAAAGATCATTCGTACAGGAGCGTAGGAAAAATGGAAGCAGCCACTGAGAATCAGGGCCGTATTCTGCTTGTGGATGATGAATCCGCCATCCTTCGCACCTTCCGCTATTGCCTGGAAGATGAAGGCTACAGCGTTGCCACCGCCAACAGTGCCGCTCAGGCCGAGGCGCTGTTGCAACGTCAGGTATTCGATGTGTGCTTCCTGGATTTGCGTCTGGGGGAAGACAACGGGCTGGATGTGTTGGCGCAAATGCGCGTTCAGGCACCGTGGATGCGGGTCGTCATCGTGACGGCCCACTCAGCGGTGGACACCGCCGTGGATGCGATTCAGGCCGGTGCTGCCGATTATCTGGTCAAGCCGTGCAGCCCCGATCAACTGCGTCTGGCCACGGCCAAGCAGTTGGAAGTGCGTCAACTGTCCGCCAGGCTTGAAGCGCTGGAGGGCGAGGTTCGCAAACCCAAGGACGGCCTGGACTCCCACAGCCCATCGATGATGGCGATTCTGGAGACAGCCCGTCAGGTGGCCAACACCGACGCCAACATCCTGATTCTGGGTGAGTCCGGTACGGGTAAGGGCGAGCTGGCGCGGGCTATTCACGGCTGGAGCAAGCGAGCAAAGAAGTCGTGCGTCACCATCAACTGCCCGTCACTGACGGCGGAGCTGATGGAGAGCGAGCTGTTCGGTCACAGTCGCGGTGCCTTTACCGGCGCCAGCGAAAGCACGCTGGGCCGGGTGAACCAGGCCGATGGCGGTACGTTGTTCCTGGATGAAATCGGCGATTTCCCGCTGACGCTGCAGCCTAAACTGCTGCGCTTTATTCAGGACAAGGAATACGAACGCGTCGGCGACCCGGTCACCCGGCGTGCAGACGTGCGGATTCTGGCGGCCACCAACCTCAACCTCGAAGACATGGTCCGCGAAGGCCGTTTCCGTGAGGACCTGCTGTACCGCCTGAACGTCATCACGTTGAACCTGCCGCCCTTGCGCGAACGCAGCGAAGACATCCTGACCCTGGCAGACCGCTTTCTGGCACGCTTCGTCAAAGAATACGGTCGGCCGGCGCGGGGGTTCAGCGACGAGGCCCGGGGGGCGCTGCTCAACTATCGCTGGCCGGGCAACATCCGCGAACTGCGCAACGTGATCGAGCGGGCAAGCATCATCTGCCCGCAGGAAAAAGTCGAAGTCACCCACCTGGGCATGGCTGAACAGCCCGTCAACAATGCCCCACGGGTGGGTGCCGCGTTGAGTCTGGACGAACTGGAAAAAGCCCACATCGGTGCTGTCCTGGCCACCAGCGACACCCTGGATCAAGCCGCCCGAACCCTGGGCATCGACGCCTCGACGCTGTACCGCAAGCGCAAGCAGTACAACCTATGACTGGTCGTCCATGAAGTTCGCGATGAAGTTACGCACCCGCCTCTTTCTCAGCATTTCGGCCCTGATCACGGTCGCCTTGCTGGGGCTGCTGCTAGGGCTTGTGTCCGTCATGCAAATGGCGAAATCACAGGAAACCCTGATTCAGCATAACTTCGTCACCCTCGACCTGGGCCTCAAACTGCGGCAAAACCTGGGTGATCAACTGGTCATGATGCTGCGCGACAAACCGGTCCAACCGGCCCTCGCGCAGACACAGCAGCAGTTTCAGGCGCTGCTGACCGAAGGCATCAATCACGATATCCAGACCAAAACCGATACCGGCTTTGAAAAGGCACAAGCCGATTATCGAGAATTCCTCCAGGCCTACGAGCGCATCCGGGACGCTGCGGTGCCCATCAGCGACGACGCTGATCTCAGTGCCAAATTCAATGAGCTGCGCAATGGATTGCTGGACGCCCACCGGCAAGCACTGGAAAACATCAATCAATCGGAAAGCAGCGCACGCACTCACGCGCTGTGGGTATCGGCGCTGCTCGGGCTGGTGGGCCTGGCGGTATTGGGCGTCGGTTTCGTTACGGCCCACGGCATCGCGCGGCGCTTCGGTGCACCCATCGAAGCGCTGGCCAAGGCTGCGGACAACATTGGCCAGGGCAATTTCGAGGTGACCCTGCCCATTTCGTCAGCGGCCGAGATGAATCTGCTGACCCGACGGTTTGGCGTCATGGCTGAAGCCCTGCGCCAGCATCAGGTCACCAATGTCGATGAGCTTCTGGCGGGCCAGCAACGTCTGCAAGCGGTCCTCGACAGCATCGACGACGGGCTGCTGATGATCGATCGTCAAGGCCGGCTGGAGCACTTGAACCCGGTGGCCCAGCGGCAACTGGGGTGGGATGAAAACCGCGTGGGTCTCGGGCTGGGGGAAGCGCTCAATCGCCCCGAACTCGATGAGCAGCTTTATCTGGTGCTGCGCGGCGGCACTCTGGAGCGCGCCCCTGAAGACCTGTCCATTGAAATCGATGGTGAAGCGCGGCTACTGACCTACAGCCTGACGCCGGTGAGCCACACCAAAGGCCATATTCTGGGCGCGGTGATGGTGCTGCATGACGTCACCGAGCAGCGCGCGTTTGAACGCGTGCGCAGTGAGTTCGTCCTCCGGGCATCGCACGAACTGCGCACCCCTGTCACCGGCATGCACATGGCCTTCGGGCTGCTGCAGGAGCGTGTGAGCTTTCCGGCGGAGTCGCGCGAGGCGGACCTGCTCAAGACCGTCAACGAAGAAATGCAGCGGCTGATGCAGCTGATCAACGACCTGCTGAATTTCTCCCGCTACCAGAATGGCCTGCAAAAACTCGCCCTGGCACCCTTTGACGTCAGTGACCTGCTGGAAGAGTCGCGCCAGCGGTTCGCGGACCAGGCGCAGGAACAGGACATCATCCTGCTGGTGGAAATCCAGGAGCCTCTACCGCGTCTGAATGCGGACCGGGCTCAATTGGAACGGGTGCTCGACAACCTGCTGGATAACGCGCTGCGCCACACGCCCCATGGCGGGCTGATCCGCCTGCAAGCGCGGCGCCACGGCGAGCGGCTGATCGTCAGTGTCGAAGACAACGGCGAAGGTATTGCCTACGGCCAGCAGGCACGGATCTTCGAACCGTTCGTGCAGGTGGGCCGCAAAAAAGGCGGCGCGGGGTTGGGATTGGCCCTGTGCAAGGAGATCGTGCAGCTGCACGGCGGCCGAATGGGCGTTTATTCGCGCCCGGCCCAAGGCACTCAATTCTATATGGCGCTGCCGCTCTAGCCGGGTTCAGGCCACGTCGTTTGCGCGGCGACCAACAGTATTGCGCCGCCCGCCGGTCACCAGCTCGATGAATTTTTTCGCGGTCAACGGCCTGGCGAACAACCAGCCCTGGCCATAAATCACACCTTCGCTCTTGAGCAGCAAGGCCTGGGATTCAAACTCGATGCCCTCGGCAATCACTCGCAGTTGCAGCGCATGCGCCATGCGAATGATGTGCGGCGCCACACCACTGCTGGCGGCGTCGTGGCCCAGCGCGTCGATAAACGCCTTGTCGATCTTCAGGCAATCCACCGGCAGCGTCTGCAGGTACGCAAGACTGCAATACCCCGTGCCGAAGTCATCGATCAACACCTGATGACCGCGATCGCGCAACGCCTGAAGATGATTGCGCGCCACCACCACATCAATCAGGCCGCGCTCGGTCACCTCGAAGGCAATCTGTCGGGGGGCCACCCGGTGCAGCGCGAGCAGCCTGGCCGTCACACGCCCGATCCTCGGCGCCATGACATCACAGGCCGCCAGGTTGACTGAAATGTACAGGTGCGGATTGGCCCGCAGCAGCGGCCCTAACTGGTCAAGCAATTGCTGAAGCACAAAATCGGTGATCTGGCGGATCTGGCCGGTGTTCTCGGCCAGTGGAATAAACAGGTCAGGGCTGGTCAGCGTGCCGTCTGGCCTGCGCCAGCGCACCAGCGCTTCGGCCCCCACGCAGATCCGGGTATTGAGATCGAAGATCGGCTGGTAAAGCACTTTCAATTCGCCGCGGCGCAAGGCGCCGTGCAGCTCGCCACCCAGAGACAGCCGCTGGCGTACCAACTGCAAAACCAGCGCACCGATGAACAACGACACCAGCACACTGGCCGGGACCAGCAACCACCAGGCCCCCGTGATCTTCTGTTGCAGGCCGCTGCGAGGCGTCACCAGCACCAGCTGATATTCAGGGCTTTGGGTGGGCATGCGATAGATGAGCTGATCCTGGGTGGTCATCAGCGTCTCGATCGAGGTCGGTGACCAGTCGGCAGTGGGCGGCCACGCCTGGGTTGGCCCCAGGACAGGGACCGCCTTGGTGCCGTTGTTCAGGACCACAATCAAACTGCCGCCTGGGGGCAAATCCACGACATCGGTCAGATGGCCACGGGACGTGGACACACGGAAATCGCCACGCCCGAGCATCAGTGACGCCAGGTTGTCATCCGGCTGGGTGGAGGTGTTGAGCCAGTAATCGTAGGTAGGGCCCCGAATATCCGGGGCGCGGAGCTTGCCGATCAGGCTTTGCCGGGTCCAGCTGGAGCAGAAGTGTGTGTCGTTGATGAACGCCGCCTCATAGATGAAGCGATACCGTGCGTTGACTTCGCGCAACTGGTCGATCATCCGCGGGCTGCATTCGCGAAGCGGCTGCGCTTCCAACTGATCGAGACCGGTGCGCAGCTGCCCGAATAACTGCTCGAGTCGAACCAGAAAGCGCTCGCCCTGGGCATTCATCTGCGCGCTTTCCTGCTGCCGCGCCTGATGCATGGCCAGCCCGAAACTGCCCGATAACAGCACAACGGCACTCAGCAACGCCGCCAGCAAAGCCAGCAGCGAAGGGCGATAGAAGATTGAGCGTAGTTGGGTTGTTGCCAGGAACATTGGGTGATATCCGGTCGAATCTACCCATGAGGTATAGCAACAAGCACGGAAATAGCGCGTCAAATATGACGCGCCCGAGCATTTAATTCTTGAGGTTGAGCACCTGGAGAATAGCCGCACTTTGCAGGTCAGGCTCGCCATCGAACTTTGTCGGGCGGTAATGCATCTGGAACGCGGCCACGACGTGGCGCGTGGCGACATCCAGCTCCCCGGTCTGGGGCGTGGCGTAGCCGAGCAGGGCCAACTGCTGCTGGAACCAGGAGATGCTCGGCACATTGCCCATCATCTGCGATTGCCGTTGCGCCACGCGTTGTTCGTCAGGCCAGACACCCAGGCCGGCCTGGGCCAGACGTTTCCAAGGGAACAACGGCCCTGGATCGAGCTTGCGCAGCGGGGCGATGTCGCTGTGGCCAATGATGTGCCGGGGCTCGATATGGTTGCGCTGCACGATGTCCTTGAGCAGCACGATCAACGCCTGGACCTGCGCCTCGCTGTAGGGGTACCACAGCTTGCCGGTGGGCGTGTCCTTGTAGCCGGGGTTGACGATTTCGATGCCGATGGAGCTTGAGTTCAGCCACGTCCGGCCTTCCCACTCGCTTTCGCCGGCGTGCCAGGCCCGCTTGCTTTCATCGACCAGTTTATAGACGGTCGCCGGACCGTCGCCGATGAGGTAGTGACTGCTGACTTCGCCGTGAGTCAGCAGCGCCAGCGAACGCTCCAGCGATGCAGAGGTGTAGTGAAGCACCACGAACTGCGCGCGCTCGTCGAAATTGACGGAGGGGTGGCTGGTGTCGATCTTTGGCCCGCTGGAACACGCGGCGAGCAGAAGGAGCAGGACAACGGAACAAAGCAATTTCATATGGAGACAGAACACGTAGACGAGTAACGCAACAGCATAACGTATGGTCTGCAGCGCGCCCATGCCAAGGCCCAAATGAAACATCCACTTACTTTTGTGCGTCCCCTATCCCTGCTCGATGCGGTTACGGCCCTCGGCTTTAGCCCGGTACAGCGCTTCGTCAGCCCGTTTGAGCACCACATCGCTGCGCTCGCCAGCTTTGAACGGGGTGATGCCCATCGACACGGTGATCGTCACCGGCTCACCCTTGAAGTGGAACGGGCACTGCTCAATACCGACCCTCACGTGTTCCAGCAGCACCATGCCGTCAGTCGCCAGGGTGTCAGGCAGCAGAAAAACAAACTCCTCACCCCCAAAGCGCGCAATGAAGTCGTTGGGCCGCAGACGTTTTTTCAGCTGCCCGGCGACGATTTTCAGGACTTTGTCGCCCGCCAGGTGCCCGTATCCGTCATTGATCCGCTTGAAGTGATCCAGATCCAGTATCCCCATCAGCAGGTTCTGGCGGGTGATCTGCAACTGCTGGATCTCGTGATCCAGACGCTCGCTCCAGGCCGCCCGATTCGGTAAGCCGGTGAGGGTGTCGATCAGGGCTTTCTGGCGCTGTTCTTCCAGGTTCAACCGGAAGCCTTGCGCTTCCTGCTCCATGGTTGCCACCCGCCCCACCAACGAAACCAACTGACTGGCGACATCCTGTTCGCGCTCGTCGCGTTCTTTCTGGTGTTGATCCATAGCGGCGATCAGCCCCTCGAAGCGGCTTTCCAAGGTGTGTTTCAGGCTGTCGAAGTCCGCGGCGTCCTGCACGCTGCTCTGCATGCCGCCGACATGCTCGCGTAACTGATCACTCTGTTGACGGGACACGGACTGAGTGTCGGCGTGGTCAGTAGTGGCCGCCAGGAGACTGCTCTGGAAGGACTCCAGCCGGTCGTTCAGGTGCTTGAGATAGACCTCGAACTCATGCTGACCGCTGTCGTTGATCGCCAGCATCAAGACCGCAAGATCGTCGAGTATCGGTAGTAATTCGTACCAGTTCAGGCCGTTTTCCAGCCTGGCCCGCATCGCTTCGGCTTGGGGCCGATGATGTTCGGGCAGCGTCAGGTCGTTCAACAGTCCCAGGAGTGTCTGTTCAATGTGCGCGGCGACAGAGCTGTAGGTGGGCTCGGGCGAGGAGGGCAATGCGAAGGGGGTATCGTCCTCGACTTCACTTGCTGCGGGTTCGACATCGACTTCTTCCACTACGTCGTGGTGCGCGTCCTCGATAGCGTCCTCGATGGACTCAGGCGGCTGGTCCGGGATGGTCGTTTCCGCCACGTCAGCGGCTGCGTCCGGTTCGGTTTCAGCTTCAGGTTCAGGTTCATCTTCGGAGGTTGGCTCCGCAGTCTGCCCTGTGGTTTCGACCTCGCGGGCAGGCACGTCTGGCTCGATCACGGGTTCATCCGGATGAGCCGCCTCACGCTCAGGCAAAACGGTGTCGATGACGACGGGTTCCACGGGCACTGGGGCAGATGCCTGGGAAATCGGCGGGGGGAGCGCGACAGCAGGGGGCTCGGGCGCGGCCACGGCGGGCAAACCGTCAGTCGCCACAATCGTCGGCACGTCAGGAGGGCCGGAAGGCGCAGGTGCCTCGTTGGTCCAGTTCGCCTTTTGCGGTGCGTTGTTCTCTTCCTCGGGAACAGGTTCGGAGGCGTCTCGACCGCCGAACAGCCGTTGCAGGAAACCCGGGCGGGCATTCAGTTCCGGGTGTTCCAGCAGCGCCAGCGCCTGACCCTGCAAACCGCTCAGCTCACCCAGCAGCAGCGGCAACTCGCGCGCCTGATTGACCCGTTCCTCAAGCCCCTTGGCCAATTGCTTGAGCGGCTTGCTCACCGCCTTGGGCAGCGGCAGCGCCTGAAGTTGCGTGACCAGCGAAGTCAGCGCGCTGCCCATTTGCTCGACGCGCTTTTCGCGCCGCTGCTCGGATTCCAGCACGGCTGTTTCAAGACGGGGTATCAGCGCGGCCAGCCCCGCATCCATATCGTCTTTGCGGACAATCTCGCGCATTTCCTTCATGCACTGGTCGACCGCCTTGTCTGCGCCCTCGGCCGCCAGGCTGCTGCGTACCAGGCCACGGCGCAACAAGTCGAGGCGCGCGTTCCACCGCCGCTCCAACTTGTCTTGCTGTTCAATGCTCTTGAGGTACTTTTCTTTCCAGCGCTGTGCTTCGTCGGTCATTCCACAGGTCCGAGAGGAGATCAGCAGGTTATCGGCAGGGAATCCCCAATTAATGAGGCCGGTAAGCGAATCTCCACCGCGACCGGCAGATGATCGGAGATGGGATGAGCCAGGACCTGTACTTTTTCAAGCGTCAGGGTCGGGCTCAGGAGGATGTGGTCCAGACAGCGCTGTGGTCGCCAGCTGGGGAAGGTGGCTTCAATCTGCGGCGCCAGCAGGCCGAGGTCGCGCAGTGGCGACAGCTCCAGCAGGTCGGACGCGTGGGTGTTCATGTCGCCCATCAGCACCTGATGCCGATAACCGCCGATGAGTTCGCGGATGTAGGCCAGTTGCCGCGTGCGCGTACGGGCACCGAGGGCCAGGTGCATGACCACGATGATCAATGCGTCGGGGCCTTCGCCGAAGCGAACCAGAATGGCACCCCGTCCGGAAGGGCCGGGCAGTGGATGGTCTTCTATTTCCCACGGTTTCAAACGGCTGAGCACGCCGTTGCTGTGTTGGCCGAAGCGCCCGAGGTTGCGGTTGAGCTGTTGATGCCAGTACGGGAAAGAACCGAGCTGGGCCAGGTGTTCAACCTGATTGATGTAGCCGGATCGAAGACTGCCGCCGTCGGCTTCCTGAAGGGCAACAAAGTCGTAGTCGCCCAGCAGGTCGCCAATCTTTTGCAGATTGCCTGCCCGCCCGTTATGCGGCAGCAGGTGCTGCCAGCCGCGGGTCAGGTAATGACGGTAGCGCTCAGTGCTGATCCCGACCTGGATGTTGAAACTGAGCAGACGGAGCCGGCCGTCAGCCGGCAGCCCCGTCTCTTGCAAGTGGCGCTCGTTGACCTTCGCTGATGGACGGCCAACGATGCGTTGCGTAGTACCCCAGCGCGCCATGGCGAGCCCGGCTTACTTGGCAGTCATCGCCGCACGCTCTTTGGCGATGAGCTGATCGGCGACCTGCAGGGTTTGCTCCGGACCACCGGCGGTGCCCAGGTCGAAGCGGTATTTGCCGTTGACGATCATGGTCGGTACACCCGTGATTTCGTACTTCTTGGCCAATTCCTTGTACTGCGCCACTTTGCCTTTCACAGCAAACGAATTGTAGGTTTCCAGGAACTTGGTCTTGTCGACGCCCTGGGTGGCCACGAATTCAGCCATGTCGTTCGGGTCGGTCAGACGCTTGCCGCCTTTCTGGATCGCGTCAAACACAGCGGCGTGAATTTTGTGCTCTACACCCATGGTGTCCAGAGTAATGAACAGCTGGCCGTGGGCGTCCCAAGGGCCACCGAACATGGCGGGCACACGGACGAAGTGTACGTCGGCGGGGAGTTTCTCAACCCATGGGTTGATGGTGGGTTCAAAGGCGTAGCAGTGTGGACAGCCGTACCAGAACATTTCGACGACTTCGATTTTGCCTGGCTCGGAAACAGGAACGGCGCTGCTCAGCTCTACGTATTGTTTACCGGCTTCGATGGGTTCTGCGGCTTGGGCGGACAAACCAAACAAACTGGTAACAACCAGAGCGGCGCTGAGGATCAGATTACGCATGCTTAACTCCTGGGCATGAAAGTCGCCTCGACGCGACCGCAGTAGGACCGGACGTGGAGGCATGAGTTCGCCAGTGTAACGCCTGCGGCCGCAAAAAAGGGCAGCCGTTCGCTACCCTTTTTGGCCCGCCGACGCAGGATTCATGAACCCATATGTCAAAGCACGCAAATACGCTGCAAGCCTTAATCCGCCCTTAATGCAGGCCTTGGATGTACGCCGATAATGCGTCGATATCCTTGTTGCTCAGCTTCGCCGCGATGCTGCGCATGACCATGGTGTCGCCGTCGTTGGTTCGCTCGCCCTCGCGGAAGGCCGTGAGCTGTTTCTTGATGTAATCGGCGTGCTGGCCGCCCAGATGCGGAAAGCCTGCGGCGGAGTTGCCAGTGCCGTTGGGTGAATGGCAACCGGTGCAGGCGGGCAGGCCTTGATCCAGCTTGCCGCCACGGAACAACGCTTCACCCCGGGCCACAAGATTGGGATCGGCCGCGCCGACGCTGCCTTTCTGGCCGGCGAAGTACGCAGCCATGTCCGCCAGATCCTGATCGTTTGAATTGTTCAGCAGCCCGGTCATTTCCAGCACGACGCGCTTGCCGTCCTTGATCTCATGCAACTGCTTGAGCAGGTAGCGCTGGCCCTGGCCCGCAAGTTTTGGAAAGTTGGGCGCCATACTATTGCCGTCCGGTCCGTGGCAGGCGCCACACACCGCTGTTTTCGCCCGGCCTGCTGCGGGATCGCCTACCACCCCATCAGCAGCCCCGGCAGCGCCCGCCAGCCCCAGCGTCAACAGCAGACTCGCGAATAGTGTGTTCATCGGCTAATCCAAAACGGCGAAAGTGAAAAGTGAATAGCGGGCCCACTCTCTCATCCGGTGGATGATGGTTCGGTAGTCCTCGCTACTGCGGTCCCTGCACAATCCACGCGGCGGCATCAAGTGAAGCATTGCTGTGCGTAAGTCTAGGCGGCCGGGGCGGGTTGTCACCCCGCCGAAGTGTATACTCGCCCCACTGAAACGGATATGAACCACCTTGCCGCCCTCCAGCAGGCAACGTCCCCACCGGAAATCCCATGCAACTGAAGAATCCCATCCTCGGCCTGTGCCAACAGTCCAAGTTCATGCTCAGCGCAGCCAAAGTCGATCAGTGCCCCGACGACGAAGGTTTCGAGGTCGCGTTCGCCGGCCGCTCGAACGCGGGCAAATCCAGCGCGCTCAACACACTGACCCACGCCAGCCTGGCCCGCACCTCGAAAACCCCAGGGCGCACCCAGTTGCTTAACTTCTTCAGTCTGGACGACGATCGACGTCTGGTCGACCTGCCCGGTTACGGTTATGCGAAAGTCCCGATCCCGCTCAAGCTGCACTGGCAGCGTCACCTGGAAGCCTATCTGGGCAGCCGTGAAAGCCTGAAGGGTTTGATCCTGATGATGGACATCCGCCACCCGATGACGGATTTCGACCTGCTGATGCTCGACTGGGCGATTGCCAGCCAGATGCCGATGCACATTCTGCTGACCAAGGCCGACAAGCTGACCTTCGGCGCGGCCAAGAACGTGCTGCTCAAGGTCCAGGCCGACATCCGCAAGGGTTGGGGCGATGCGGTGACCATCCAGCTGTTCTCGGCGCCCAAGCGTCTGGGTCTGGAAGAGGCCTACACCGTGCTGGCGGGCTGGATGGCGCTGGAAGACAAGGCACCTGCGGAGTAATCGCAGGCAAAAAAAACCCCGGACTTCATGTGGGGAGGGGAAGTTCGGGGTTCAAGTTCCGGACCACTAGGGAAAGGTCCAGTTTCTGCCAACACTTAACACAACATAGGAGCTGGATGACTACGTCAGCCATCCGCTAGTTCTGACGGGTTTTGGCCGGTGAAGTTCAAAATTTGTTAGAAGTTTCATACTCGGTAACAGGAACTGTCTTTGATTCTGGGCGCAGCCCGTAGGAGCGCGCTTGCCCGCGATTGTGGTGTTTCAGCGACCCCTTCAGGGCCTGAAGAAATGCAATCGCGGGCAAGCGCGCTCCTACAATGACGTCATGTTCGATGGCGTTATCTGATCAGAGTTGATCAATGCGCCTCGTCCCAGTTATTCCCCACGCCCACTTCCACCAGCAACGGCACGTCCAGCTCAGCGGCGCCGCTCATGTGTACGCGAATCTCCTTGTTGATCTGATCGACCAGGTCTTCGCGCACTTCCAGCACCAGTTCATCGTGGACCTGCAGAATCACGCGGGCGTCCAGCCCGGAGGTGTCCAGCCAGCCGTTCACCGCCACCATCGCGCGCTTGATGATGTCCGCAGCCGTGCCTTGCATTGGCGCGTTGATCGCCATGCGTTCGGCGCCTTTGCGCAGGGCCTGGTTTTTCGCGTTGATGTCCGGCAGATACAGCCGGCGGCCGAAAATCGTTTCAACAAACCCTTGCTCTGCCGCCTGGGTGCGGGTGCGCTCCATGTACTCCAGCACGCCGGGGTAACGGGCGAAATAACGATCCACGTAGGCTTGCGACTGCTTGCGATCGACACCGATTTGCTTGGCCAGCCCGAACGCACTCATGCCGTAGATCAGGCCGAAGTTGATGGCCTTGGCGCTGCGGCGCATGTCATTGGTGACGCCCTCAAGCTCGACGCCGAACACTTCCGACGCCGTGGCCCGGTGCACGTCCAGGTCGTTGCGGAAAGCGTGCAGCAGCCCTTCGTCTTTGGCCAGATGCGCCATGATCCGCAGTTCGATTTGCGAGTAGTCCGCCGCTAACAGCTTGTAGCCCTGCGGCGCCACGAACGCCTGACGGATGCGACGACCTTCTGCGGTGCGAATCGGGATGTTCTGCAGGTTCGGATCACTGGACGACAAACGCCCGGTAACCGCGACCGCCTGATGGTAAGAGGTGTGAATACGCCCGGTGCGCGGGTTGATCTGCTCCGGCAAACGATCGGTGTATGTACTTTTCAGCTTGCTCATCGAGCGGTACTGCATCAGCACCTTGGGCAGCGGGAAATCCTGCTCGGCCAGCTCCTGCAACACCGCTTCGGCGGTCGACGCCTGGCCGGTAGCAGTCTTGCTGATGATCGGCATGCCGAGCTTTTCATACAAGATCACGCCCAGTTGCTTGGGTGAGCCGAGGTTGAATTCCTCACCCGCGATGGCGAAGGCCTCACGCTCAAGCTCGGTCATCTTGTTGCCCAGCTCAACGCTCTGGATGCCCAGCAGCTTGGCGTCGACGTACGCACCCTGTCGCTCGATACGCGCCAGCACCGGCATCAGCGGCATCTCGATATCGTTGAGCACCGGCGCCAGTGTCGGGATGGCGGCCAGCCGCGCTTGCAAGGTTTCGTGCAGGCGCAGGGTCAGGTCGACTTCTTCGGCGGCGTAGATCCCGGCCTGCTCCAGCGCGATCTGATCGAAGCTTAACTGCTTGGCGCCTTTGCCCGCGATCTCCTGGAAATTCACCGGCGTGTGATTCAGGTACTTGGCCACGAGGCTGTCGCGGTCATGACGGGTGGCGGTGGAGTCGAGCACATAGGATTCGAGCATGGTGTCGAACTTGACGCCCTGCACGCTGATGCCCTGCGCCTGATCGCCATCGATGGCGCAATTGGCCAGCAGATTGATCGCGAACTTGGCGTGCTGGCCGACCTTGATCTTGGTCGGGTCCTCCAGCATCGGCTTGACTGCCTTGAGCACCGCGTCGCGGTCCAATTGCTGCGGCACGCCCATGTAAGAGTGGGTCAGCGGAATGTAAGCGGCTTCGTGGGTCTGGATGGCAAAGGAAATGCCGACGATCTGCGCCCGTTGCGCGTCGGTGCCGTTGCTATGCACCACGAAGGCGAACAGCTTGGCGTCCTGAAGCTTCTTGAGCCAGTCGTCGAATTGCGTCTGCTCAAGGATCAGTTCGTACTTGGCTTCTATGATCGGCGCCTGCTCTTCAACGACGATTTCCTTCCCGGCCTGTCTGGCATCGCGCTGCAGGTCTTCGATCCAGCTCTTGAATTCAAGCTCGGTGTAGAGCGCCATCAGTGCATCGTGATCCGGTTCGCCGCAATGCAGGGCGTCCAGCTCGATGTCCAGCGGGACATCGATTTTGATCGTCGCGAGTTGGTAGGACAGGAACGCCATATCGCGATGCTCTTCCAGCTTGGCCGCCAGCGATTTGGCCCCGCGCAGGGTCAGCGTCGCGACCTTGTCCAGATTCTCGTACAGCTCTTTCAAGCCGCCGTTGATGCCGGTGAGCAAACCGGCTGCGGTCTTTTCACCGACGCCAGGCACGCCGGGGATGTTGTCGACTTTGTCGCCCATCAGCGCCAGATAATCGATGATGTGCTCGGGACCGACACCGAACTTCTCCTTCACGCCCGCCACATCCAGCACGCTGCCGGTCATGGTGTTGACCAACGTAATGTGCCCGTCGACCAACTGCGCCATGTCCTTGTCGCCGGTGGAAATCACCACCGGCCGATCCGCCGCCGCACTGCTGCGCGCCAACGTGCCGATCACGTCGTCGGCTTCAACGCCTTCCACACACAGCAGCGGGTAACCCAGGCCCTTGACGCAGGCGTGGAGCAGGTCGACCTGCACGCGCATGTCATCGGGCATGCTTGGGCGATTGGCTTTGTATTCGGCGAACATTTCGTCGCGAAACGTCCCGCCCTTGGCATCGAACACCACGGCAAACGGGCTTTGCGGGTACTGACGACGCAGGCTTTTGAGCATATTCAGCACGCCCTTGACCGCCCCGGTGGGCAGGCCCTTGGACGTGGCCAGCGGCGGCAGCGCGTGAAAGGCGCGGTACAGATAAGAAGAACCGTCCACCAGGACGAGGGGGGCTTGGCTCATGGGCAGAATCAACCTTTTCGGCGGGTCCGGCGCTAGAATGCGTGGACCGTTGACGACAAAGGAGCAAGGTTATCATGCGCGGGGTAAATCGCCTGTTGCTGGCAAGCGTCTTGTCTGTTTGTCCGTTGATAGCACTGGCTGCCGATGATCAAGCGCCGACGGCTGAGCCTGACGTGACGATCAGCCATGATGGCGATACCTTGATTCAGGAATATCGCGTGAACGGTTTTGTGTATGCGGTCAAGATTACGCCCAAGCACGGCAAACCGTATTTTCTGGTGCGCGCCGACGGTACCAGCGCGCAGTTCATCCGGTCCGATCAGCCGGACATGCTGATTCCCCAGTGGGAAATTTTCAGCTGGTAACGCCCTACATTCACTCTATTTGGCAGTCTTATATGTCGGTTTTTACTCCCCTGGCTCGCCCCGAGCTGGAAGCTTTTCTGGCCCCCTACGGGCTTGGCCATCTGCGTGACTTTCAGGGCATTGCCGCCGGAAGTGAAAACACCAATTTCTTCATCAGCCTGGAGCAGGGCGAGTTTGTCCTGACCCTGGTCGAACGCGGTCCGGTCCAGGAAATGCCGTTCTTCATTGAACTGCTGGACGTGCTGCACGATGTGAACCTGCCGGTTCCCTACGCGCTGCGCACCACCGACGGCCAGGCGCTGCGTGAGCTCAAAGGTAAACCGGCGCTGCTGCAACCGCGTCTGCCCGGTAAACATCCCACCACCCCCAATACCCAGCACTGTGTGCAGATCGGCGAGCTGATGGGCCGCATGCACCTGGCAACCCGCGAGCATGTACTGGAACGCAAAACCGATCGCGGGCTCGACTGGATGCTGGAAGAAGGCCGCAATTTCATCTCGCACCTGGACGATGCTCAAGGAGCGTTGCTGAAAACGGCCATTGAAGAGATCGAGCGTCATCACGCGCAGATCATGGCCTTGCCCCGCGCCAACCTGCACGCCGACCTGTTCCGCGACAACACGCTGTTTGAAGGCACGCACCTGACCGGCGTGATCGACTTCTACAACGCCTGCTCCGGGCCGATGCTGTACGACGTGGCAATTGCGGTGAACGACTGGGCTTCCCATCAGGACGGCACCGTCGACGCCCCTCGCGCCCGGGCGGTGCTCGGTGCCTACGCCGGGCTGCGGCCTTTCACTGCCGCCGAAGCCGAGCTATGGCCAACGATGCTGCGCGTGGCCTGCGTGCGGTTCTGGCTGTCACGCCTGATTGCAGCGGAATCGTTTGCCGGGCAGGACGTGCTGATTCACGACCCGATGGAGTTTCAAAAGCGGCTGGAACAGCGTCAGGAGACGCACATTCCGTTGCCGTTTGCGTTGTAACGACGAGCCGCTGTAGGAGCGCGCTTGCCCGCGAAAGCATTGGGTCAATGGACATCCGCCTTTCTGACCCACCGCAATCGCGGGCAAGCGCGCTCCTACCGGAAGGCTGGAGCGTTACAAACTTTCCAGACACCTCGCCAGATCATCCCCCAGCTTTTGCAGCAACTGCTCGTATCCTTGAGCCGTGGCGGGGGTGTAGCCGCCCAGGCCATCCAGTTCCGCCAGTTTCACCGGCAAACCCGCGCTCAGGGTTTGCGCCAGTCGCGGCCGCAGCGGCGGTTCGCTGAACACACAGGTCTTGCCAAAGGCGGCCAGTCGCTTGCGCATCTCGGCCACGTGCTGCGCGCCGGGCTGCACTTCACCGCTGACGGTGAACACGCCGGCATGGGAGAGCCCGTACGTCTCCTCGAAATAATCGAACGCCTCATGAAAAACGAAGTATTTCTTGTCGGTGATCCCCGCTACCCGCGCCTTGATCTTCGCGTCCGTGGCATCCAGACGCTCGCTGAAAGCCTTGGCATTACTCTGGTAACGCGCGGCGTTGTCCGGATCCGCCACGCTGAGGTCCGCCGCCATCTTCGCCGCAATCACCCGCGCATTGACCGATGACAGCCACAAGTGAGCATCCAGGCTTCCGGGGCGATGATCGTGGTCATGTTCGTCCTCATCGCCATCGTCATGGGCGGCACCTGCGGTGAAATGCCGCAAGTGCATGCCCGGCAATGACTGCACGGGAATTGAAGGCAGGGTTCGACTCGCCAGCACGCGCGGCAGGAAGGTTTCCATGTCGGGGCCGATCCAGTACAGCAGGTCGACCTCATTTACGCGCCGTACGTCGGAAGGGCGCAGGGCGTAGTTATGGGGCGATGCACCGGGCGGCAACAGCACCTCCGGAACGGCGACGCCATCCTGCACAGCCGCTGCAATCAACTGCAGCGGCTTGATGCTGGTAAGCACGCGGACCTCGGCCTGGGCAGGAGAAATAGTCAGCAATCCGAGGAAGGAGGCGACGAACAGCAAAAAAAGTCGGGACACGGAGACCACTCACGGGGACAGGAACAGGTAACATAATAACGTCTCTCACAAAAGTCGTCTCCGCCCATGCCCAAAACACCGCTGGCCAGCCGTCCCCATGATCACTCTCACTGCGTGCATTCAGCTCTGGCCGAAGCCGACACGCTGTGCGCCGGTAAAGGGCTGCGCCTGACCGCGCTACGGCGTCGGGTGCTGGAGCTGGTCTGGCAGAGCCATAAACCACTGGGCGCCTACGACATCCTGGCAGTACTCAGCGAAGAGGACGGACGCCGCGCGGCGCCGCCTACCGTGTATCGCGCGCTGGATTTCCTGCTGGAAAACGGTCTGGTTCACCGCATTGCGTCGCTGAACGCCTTCGCGGGCTGCAATCACCCGACCCACGCGCACCAGGGCCAATTCCTGATTTGCCGCGAATGCCACGCCGCCATTGAGTTGCAGCATCCGGCAATCAGTGACGCGATCATCAGCGCCGCCAGGGAAGTGGGCTTTGCCGTCGAAACCCAGACCGTCGAAGTGGTGGGCATTTGCACCGGCTGCAAGGCTGCCTGATGACCGATGCGCTGATTCGTCTGAACGATGTCGTGGTCACCCGCGCCGGGCAAAGCGTGCTGGAAAACATTCAGCTGAGCGTCAGTCCGGGGGAGATCGTGACCCTGATCGGCCCCAACGGCGCCGGCAAGACCACGCTGGTGCGTGCGGTGCTGGGCTTGCTCAAACCGGACTCAGGCAGCGTCTGGCGCAAACCCAGATTGCGCATCGGCTACATGCCGCAAAAATTGCACATCGACGCCACGCTGCCGTTGTCGGTTCTGCGGTTCCTGCGCCTGGTGCCGGGTGTCAGCCGTGCCACCGCGCAGTCGGCCCTGGCGGAAGTGGGCGCGGAGAAGGTCATCGACAGCCCGTTGCAGGGGATTTCTGGTGGGGAGATGCAACGCGTGCTGCTGGCCCGCGCCCTGTTGCGCCAACCAGAGCTGCTGGTGCTCGATGAGCCCGTGCAGGGCGTGGACGTCGCCGGGCAGGCGGAGCTTTACGCGCTGATCACCCAATTGCGCGACCGACACCAATGCGGCGTGCTGATGGTGTCTCACGATCTGCACCTGGTCATGAGCACCACCGATCAAGTCGTCTGCCTCAATCGCCACGTGTGTTGCTCGGGCCATCCTGAGCAGGTGAGCAGTGACCCGGCGTTCATCGAGCTGTTCGGCCAGCACGCGCCCAGCCTTGCGATCTACCACCATCATCACGACCACGCCCACGACCTGCATGGCGCCGTGTGCGCCTCGCCTCCTGGCACAACGCCGGACCACACCCACGAACACCGTCACGGAGATGGCTGCAAGCATGGCTGACTTTCTTTTGTATGCCTTGCTCGCAGGCCTCTCCCTGGCCGTCGTTGCCGGTCCCCTGGGATCTTTCGTGGTGTGGCGCCGCATGGCGTATTTCGGTGACACGCTTTCACACGCAGCGCTGTTGGGTGTGGCGATGGGTTTTCTGCTGGATGTCAGCCCGGCGATTGCAGTGACGGTAGGCTGTCTGCTGCTGGCGATCCTGCTGGTTACCCTGCAACAGCGCCAGCCGCTGGCGTCGGACACGCTGCTGGGGATTCTCGCGCCGAGCACACTGTCCCTCGGGCTGGTGGTGCTGAGCTTCATGCACGACGTGCGAATCGACCTGATGGGCTACCTGTTTGGCGACCTGCTGGCGATCAGCCCGACTGATCTGGCCTGGATATTAGGCGGCAGCGCTGCGGTGCTGATCTTGATTGCTGCACTGTGGCGACCGCTGCTGGCCATCACCGTGCACGAAGAACTGGCAATGGTGGAAGGGTTGCCCGTCGCCGCACTGCGCATGACGCTCATGCTGCTGATTGCGGTGGTGATCGCCGTGGCGATGAAAATCGTCGGCGTGCTGCTGATTACCTCGTTGCTGATCATCCCGGCCGCTGCGGCACAGCGTCACGCCCGGTCGCCTGAGCAAATGGCGGTGGGCGCCAGTATCATCGGCATCGTGGCCGTCTGCGGCGGACTGGCATTGTCCTGGTTCAAAGACACGCCCGCAGGCCCGTCTATTGTGGTTTCTGCTGCCGCATTGTTCCTGCTGAGTTTCGTTTTACCCAAGCGGTAGAACCTTGTACTGGAAGAACAGTCATACTCGGCGATAATGGATGGCGGCAATATGCAATGACAGTGTCACGCCGCGACAGAGAGATCAGTTATTTTCGGTGCAAGGTACTTATGTGTAGACTTGCTCGTTTTTTGCGCAAATAGAGAATCGCAGGAATGAAGCCGTACGCATCCCGTCATCTGCTGCTTGCTGCATTTACCCTTCTGTTGGCAGCCTGCCAGAATCAGCCCGTCGAGGCGCCCGTACCGGTTGCGCCGCCCGACGCATATCAACAGCTGGAGAAAAACATCGCCAGCAGCGAACTGGCCACGGCGGAAGACCAATTGGCCGCGCTGCAAGCCAAGGCACCGGACGATCCGCGTCTTGAGCAGGTTCAGCGTGAGCTGGCTGAGGCCTATTTGAGCCGTAGCCAGATCGTATTGCAGAAGGGCGATGTCAATGCAGCCGCTACCGCACTGAGCCGTGCCCGTGCCTTGATGCCCAAAGCCCCGGCGCTGACCAGCGGCGTCAATGGCGCGATCGCCAATGCGCGCAAGGCCGAACTGGAGAAGGCAGAAGCCGAACTCAAGGCCGCTGAAGCCAAGCGCATTGCCAAGGTGATCGATCCTTCGGTCGAGAGCACGACCCTCGAACTGAAGATCGGCGATATGAAGCAGCTGCGTCGTCAACTGAGCGACATCGCGGCAGACGTCATCGCGTTCAACTGCGAGGTTGTGCTGCAGGTGCCCAGGATCGACGATTACCCGTGGCTGGCGACCTTGCTCCACAAACGCGTAGTGAAGATCAATCCGGACTTCGAGCTTCAGTTACGTCGCCAGGTAGAGAAGGGCGAACCGGCTCAGGTGATTTTGAAGCCGGCCAAGCTTTGATCTGACGCCAGACCAAAAAAGGCGCTGCCCTCACGGGCAGCGCCTTTTTTTTGCCTCATCGTTGTCCTGTAGGAGCGAATTCATTCGCGAGGCGGCCTGCATGACACACCGCAAAACCGCCTCGCCAACAAGTTGGCTCCTACAGAAACAGCAAGCGCCTTACGCCGGAACAGCCTTGGCCTTCGGCTCACGCGCCCAGACGCGGTGTTGCTTCATGGCGTCGAAGAAGGCATCGAACGACTTGCTGTCCGAAACCGCCAACAGACCGGCATCTTCCTCAAGGCGCAGCAGCGTGATCAGCTCTTTGGCCTCACCGCTGAACGAGATGGCTTTGAGGTGCTTGTACGCTTCCAGCACGTAATGCAACGCTACGCCATCGCCGCTCAGGGCTTTAACCGACGCCGCACCGCCCGGAATGAACACCGCATCGAACGCAACCGATGGCAGGCCTTCCTGCGAGGCGTCCACTGCCAGCGTTTGTCCGCCAGCGGTGGTCACAGGTGCAGAGGTAGGGCCGAGCACCTTGGCGTGAGCGCCTTGGGCTTCGACAGCCGCCTTCATCGCTGCCACCGCTTTGTCGTCCACGCCGTCAGCCACCAGGATCGCGACTTTGCGCGACGAGATGTCGGCAGGCAGCAAATTGGCCTGGCTGAGAAGCGGCGACTTGTCGACCGTCTTCTTGGTGGCGGTCCGGGCAGGTACGGTGCCAGCAGTAGGCGCCTGCAGACCCAGGTTCGCCGCGACCCGGCTGGCCAGTTCCAGATCGATGTTGGCCAGGATCTCATTGACCTGACGTGCGCGGATGTACTCGCGCTCGACCTTGCCCAACTCGAAGCTGTACGCCGCGATGATGTGCTCTTTCTCGTGGTGGCTCATGCTGTTGAAGAACAACGTGGCCTGGGAGAAATGGTCGCCAAACGACTCACTGCGCTCACGCACCTTCTCGGCTGAGACGCGCTCATGATAGGTTTCAAACCCACCGTCAATCGGCGCTGCGGGGGTTTCTTTCGGCCAGCCGCCATCAATGGAGTTCGGCTCGTACGAGGCGCGACCCTTGTCGATGGTCATGCGGTGTTGAGCGTCACGCTGGCCGTTGTGGTTCGGCGACACCGGACGGTTGATCGGGATCTCGTGGAAGTTCGGACCACCCAGACGGCTGATCTGCGTATCGGTGTATGAGAACAGACGGCCCTGCAACAGTGGGTCGTTGGAGAAGTCGATACCCGGCACGACGTGGCCTGGGCAGAATGCAACCTGCTCAGTCTCGGCGAAGTAGTTGTCCACGTTGCGGTTGAGCACCATCTTGCCCAGCGGCGTCACGGGAACCAGTTCTTCCGGGATGATCTTGGTCGGGTCAAGCAGGTCGAAGTCGAAATTGTGCTCGTCTTCTTCCGAGACCAGCTGAACGCCCAATTCCCATTCCGGGTAGTCGCCCATCTCGATGGATTCAGACAGGTCGCGGCGGTGGAAGTCAGTGTCTTTACCGGCCAGCTTCTGCGCCTCGTCCCACACCAGCGAGCAGGTGCCGTATTTTGGCTTCCAGTGGAACTTGGCGAACGTGGACTTACCTTCGGCGTTAATCAGGCGGAAGGTGTGGATGCCGAAACCCTGCATGCTGCGCAGGCTTTTCGGAATCGCCCGGTCGGACATGGTCCACAGCACCATGTGCGCGGACTCAGGCACCAGCGATACGAAATCCCAGAACGTGTCGTGGGCCGAACCACCGGTGGGGATTTCGTTGTGCGGCTCAGGTTTCACGGCGTGTACGAAGTCCGGAAACTTGATGGCGTCCTGAATGAAGAACACCGGCATGTTGTTGCCGACCAGGTCGTAGATACCTTCGTCGGTATAAAACTTGACCGCGAAGCCACGTACGTCACGCACGGTATCGCCGGAACCGCGTGGGCCCTGCACGGTGGAGAAACGCACAAACACCGGGGTTTTCTTGCCCGGATCGCGCAAGAACTCAGCCTTGCTCAGGGCGCTGTGGTTTTCGTACGTCTGAAAGTAGCCATGCGCGCCCACGCCGCGGGCGTGAACGATGCGCTCTGGAATGCGCTCATGGTCAAAGTGCGTGATCTTTTCACGCATGATGAAATCTTCAAGGAGCGACGGGCCGCGCGCGCCGACTTTGAGTGTGTTCTGGTTGTCGGAGACCTTCACGCCCTGGTTAGTGCGCAGTGCCTGACCGGTTGCGTCGGAGCGGAACTGATCCAGGCTGTCGAGTTTGGTGTTGGTATTACCCTTGTCCAGCGTGTCGGTGCCTGCCAACTCGCTGGTCGTGCCATCGGGCGTACTGCTTGGTTTATTGGTAGCCATCAGACAAAAACTCCTCGGTTCGGAACGGCCCACGTGTAGGAAACGAGAGTGGGCTCAATAGGCAAAACTCCCCGGTACAGCGCAGGGAAGTTTTCGGTGCTTAGGTAATGACTGGTACCCAAACTTGGCGTTCCCTTTATTTTCCAACCTTTGGTCTACCTTTCGTGCGGGCCTAGACAAGGGGGCGTTATTACCTTTGAGCAGGTCATCTGCGAAATAAATGCTAACAACGCTGGGCTCAACCCCGGCGGTACAGGCTAAAATGCGCGCCCGGTTTATCCAGCCGAGGCGATAGCTCCAGGCATGCATCGCCCCAGCAGTTGACGCGCGTCCTGTCCGTCGGCTGATTTTCTACCGCGCCCCCACAAGGTTCGCCACGTGATCGAGTTTCATAACGTCCATAAAACCTATCGGGTTGCCGGCAGGGAAATTCCCGCCTTGCACCCGACCAGCCTGCGCGTTGAAAACGGCCAGGTGTTCGGCCTGATCGGCCATTCCGGCGCCGGCAAAAGCACCCTGCTGCGCTTGATCAACCGCCTTGAAGCGCCCAGCGGCGGCAAGATTCTGGTCGACGACGAAGACGTCACTGCGCTTGATGCCACGGGCCTGCGTCGGTTTCGCCGGCAGGTCGGGATGATCTTCCAGCACTTCAATCTGCTGTCCTCCAAGACTGTCGCTGACAACGTCGCCATGCCGCTGACCCTGGCCGGGGACATGTCCACCGATCAGATCAATCAGCGAGTGACCGAGTTGCTGGCGCGGGTCGGCCTGTCGGATCACGCGAAAAAATACCCCTCGCAACTCTCGGGCGGCCAGAAGCAGCGCGTCGGCATCGCCCGCGCACTGGCCACCAAACCGAAAATACTGTTGTGCGACGAGGCCACGAGCGCCCTTGATCCGCAGACCACGGCCTCGGTCCTGCAACTGCTGGCCGAAATCAATCGCGAGCTGAATCTGACCATCGTGCTGATCACTCACGAGATGGACGTGATCCGCAGGGTCTGCGATCACGTGGCCGTGATGGACGCCGGCGTGATCGTCGAGCAGGGCGCGGTGGCAGAGGTGTTCCTGCATCCGAAGCACCCGACGACCAAGCGCTTCGTGCAGGAAGACGAGCAGATTGACGAGAATGAACAACGCAATGACTTCGCTCACGTCGAAGGCCGCATCGTGCGCCTGACGTTTCAGGGCCAGGCGACCTACGCGCCGCTGCTGGGCACCGTGGCCCGCGAAACAGGCGTGGACTACAGCATCCTCGCCGGTCGTATCGATCGCATCAAGGACACCCCCTACGGGCAACTGACGCTGGCCATCACCGGTGGCGACATGGACGCGGCGTTTGCGCGCTTCACCGCGGCCGACGTACACATGGAGGTGCTGCGCTGATGGACGCTTTCATCAATCTGTTCTCGAACGTCGACTGGTATGAAATCTGGGTTGCCACCGGTGACACGCTGATCATGCTGGGCGTGTCCCTGGGCTTCACCATTGTGCTCGGCCTGCCCCTGGGCGTGCTGATGTTCCTGACCTCACCGCGCCAATTGCTGGAGAACAAACCGCTGTACGCCACGGTGGGTTTGATCGTCAACATGCTCCGTGCGCTGCCCTTCATCATCCTGCTGATCGTGATGATGCCGCTGACCGAAGTCATCACCGGCACCTCGCTGGGCATCCTCGGCACCTTGCCGCCGCTGATTGCCGGTGCCACGCCGTTCTTCGCCCGGCTGGTGGAAACCGCGCTGCGTGAAGTGGATCGCGGGATCATCGAGGCCATCCAGGCCATGGGCGCCACGACGCGGCAGATCATCGTCAAGGCGCTGCTGCCCGAAGCACGGCCGGGCATTCTCGCCGCGATTACGGTCACGGCCATCGCCCTGGTGTCGTTCACCGCGATGGCCGGTGCCGTAGGTGCGGGCGGCCTGGGTGACCTGGCGATTCGTTACGGATATCAGCGCTTCCAGAACGATGTGATGTTTGTGACGGTCGTATTGCTGCTGGTGCTGGTGCAGATCCTGCAAACCGTCGGCGACAAACTGGTCGCCCACTTCTCACACCGTTAAGAGAATTAGCCGATTGCTGATCGGCAGATGCACGCTGTATTTCTGCAGCGTGCATTCAAGGAGTAACGCATGAAAAAGTTATTGGCGGCCTTTGCCGCTGTTGTTGCCCTGTCGGCGCACGCCGATGAAACCCTGACCGTTGCGGCCAGCGCCGTGCCCCACGCCGAGATCCTCGAGTTCGTCAAACCGATGCTTGCCAAAGAAGGCGTCACGCTGGAGGTCAAGGTCTTCAACGACTACGTGCAACCCAACGTGCAGGTCGATCAGAAGCGCATGGACGCCAACTTCTTCCAGCACCAGCCGTATCTGGATGAGTTCAACAAGGGCAAAGGCACGACGCTGGTGAGCGTGGGCAAGGTTCACGTTGAGCCCTTCGGCGCGTACTCCGACAAACTCAAGAGCCTCGCCGAACTGCCGGACGGCGCCACCGTTGCGATGCCCAACGACGCGACCAACGAAGGCCGCGCCTTCCTGCTGCTGGCCAAGGCCGGGCTGATCACGTTGAAAGACCCGAGCAATATCCTGTCGACGCCGCGCGATGTGGACCAGAACCCGAAAAACCTGAAATTCCGTGAGCTCGAAGCGGCGACCCTGCCGCGGGTGCTGACCCAGGTGGATCTGGCGCTGATCAACACCAACTACGCGCTGACCGCCAAGCTGGACCCGACCAAGGATGCGCTAATCATCGAGGGGGCTGAATCGCCGTATGCCAACATCCTGGTGACCCGTCAGGACAACAAGGACGCACCCGCCATCCAGAAGCTGGTCGCCGCGCTGCACAGCCCGGAAACCAAAGCGTTCATTCTGGAGAAATACAAAGGCGCGGTGGTTCCGGCGTTTTGATCAGGACCTCGCGGCAAGCACGCCCATTGTAGGAGCGCGCTTGCCCGCGAAGGCTTGGGTACATTCAACACATTCTCGGCGCCTGATCCATTCATCGCGGGCAAGCGCGCTCCTACAGTGTTTTCAGCAAGATCCTTACTGCCTCTCAACCAACCCCGGCAACTGCGCCACCAGCTTCTGGCCATTCAACGGCGCGCGGATAAACCCGCGTTGCGTGCCGTCGGGGCCTAGGAGGGCGAGGTTGCCGCTGTGGTCGACCGTGTAGTTGGGCTTGCTGGTGTCGGCCGGGATGTACGGAATGCTGACCGCGCTGGCGATTTTCTGCAGATCGCCCACCGATGAAGCAGTCAGCCCGATGAACGACTTGTCGAAATACCCCAGGTAGGTCTTCAACTGCTGCCGCGTGTCCCGGTTCGGGTCAACGCTCACCAGCACAATCCTCAGTTTGTCCGCCGCCGCCCTGGGCAGTTCGCTCTTGATCTGGCGCAGTTGGGCGAGGGTGGTCGGGCAAATGTCCGGGCAGAAGGTGTAGCCGAAAAACAGCAGCGTCCAGCCGTCTTTCAACTGGTCCATGACCACGGGCTGGCCGTCCTGGTCGATCATTTTCAGGTCAGGCAGGTTGCGGCTTTGCGGCAGCAGAATCACTCCGGCATCGATCAACGCGGTCTGATCGCCCTGGCCTTTGCCGGACAGCACGCGGTTAACGGTCAGGCCAAGAATCAACGCAACGATGGCCACAAGGATGAAGACGGTTTTCTGGGTTCGGGTCATAAATTCAACACTAAGTAGTGATCCACGAGCAGCGCGATGAACAGCAGGAACAAGGCGTCAATCGAGAACTTGAACCTGTTGATCGCCGCATGCGGCCGAGCGCCACGGTACAACACGCCGGCCCAATACAGAAAGGCGGAGCATCACCGACGCTGGCCGAGATGCAGCATCACATGGGCGTAATGCCAGAGGCTGGCCACGCGGGCGGGTGCGGCCACCTGGACCGCGCGAACCCGGTAGTTGATCAACGTCATTGTCAGCATCAACGCCGCGCCGCCTGCGTTGTGAGCAACCGCAACCCCCAGCGGCAGGTGAAACACCACATTGCTCACGCCCAGCGCGATCTGCACGCCGAGCGCCAGCAGCAACAGCCGCGCCATGTTGTTGAGGCCCTCGCGATAGAGCTGCCAGGCCAGCACAAGCAACGACAGCGTCACCCCTACCGCGCCGATCCGATGGGTCAGGTGGATTGCGGTTCGCGCGTTGCTGTCCAGTTGCCCGCCCAGGTAATTGGGGCCGATGTGTTGGGTGAGATGAAAGCCGTTGGCAAAATCGGTGTCAGGCCACCATTGGCCGTGACAGGTTGGCAGATCAACGCAGGCCAAGGCCGCGTAATTGGCGCTGACCCAGCCGCCCAGCACAATTTGCAGCACCACCAGCGCCAGCCCCACCGCCGCCAGACGGCGTAATCGGTTCGGGATCTGCGGCAGCGCGTCACACCGGCCACTCAGGCGCAGCGTCAGCAAAAACAGCAGACTCAGGGTCATGACGCCGCCCAGCAAATGAGCGGTCACCACCTGCGGCCACAACTTGAGCGTCACCGTCCACATGCCGAACGCGGCCTGGCCGAACACCACGCCCAGCAGCATCAGAGGCAGACGCACCGGCTGACCCGCGATGTGCCGCCGATGCCAGGCGTGCACGCCCAACATCATGATCATCAACGCCAGCCCGCCGGCGAAGTAGCGATGAATCATCTCATTCCGCCCCTTGTGCGCTTCAACCGGCGCATGGGGAAAGCGCACCTGGGCGTACACCAGTTGCACGTCGGTTTTGGGCACGCTGATGAAGCCGTAGCAGCCGGGCCAGTCCGGGCAGCCAAGGCCGGCGTGGGTGAGACGCGTGTAGGCACCGAGCAGAATGACCACCAGCGCCAATCCCGTGGCCAACAGCGCAAGACGAAATCCGGGTTTGGGCATGGCGAAATACCTTTATCCGATATTCGACAGTTTGAGCAGCTGACGCAGGTCGTTGAGCACGTCCTTGCCGTTCACTTCAGCGCCATAGCGCAGCACCAGATTGCCGTGGGGATCGACGATCCACAGTTGCGGCAACTCAACGCCCGGGGCCGTGCGCTTATAGCGCTTCAAGTCCAGCGGGTAGCGCTGCAACTGCGGATACTCACGGGTCAGCCGGGCTTCGTATTCGGGACTGAGGGGCTGGCTGGTGGTGATGGCATGGCTGGCGCGAGAGGCGTCGCGGCCCAGGCCAATCTGGATCTGCCGCGCGAGGTACACCAGTTGCTGGCAGTCGGCCGCGCACTCCCCAGGTGCGGTCACCAACAGTTGCCAGCGCTTCTCGTCGGACTGCACGCCAAGCTCGGCCCGCGTTTCGCCGGTGCCGATCAGTTCGCCATGAAAGCTGCGGTTGTCAGGTACCCAGAATTTGAGCTTGTACATGCTGGTGGCAAGGATCATCGGCCCAATCGCCACGAGCAGCACAAGAATCAGCTGCAATCGCCCCTTGCGGCGACTGTTCGGCGCGCGGTTTTCAGACGTGCTGGCTGGACTCATAGCCGTTCCCATGGGGGTTCTCCTTGTTTTTATTGTTCTTGCGGCGTTTTGTCTGAGTCCAACCCAGGTACAGATAGAGCCCGACCAGTGCGGTGGCCATGGCAAACCACTGCACGGCGTAGCCCAGATGCTTTTCCGGCCCCATCGACACCACCGGCCAATCCAGTCGATAGGCCGCCGGGCCCGACTCAAGACGCAACTCGTGGGCGAAACCCTCGCGTCCGGTCTCGCTCCAGACCCTGGCCGGATCAATCACTGTGACCAGCCGGGGCCACGCGCCACCCGCAGCATCCGGGTGCAGCTGGAACGTGGCGCCGGGGGAAATGTAGACCCAGGTGTCGAGGCTCAGGGGTTCGACCGGCGTGTCGAAAGAGGGCGGCGTACGACGGTCGGGCCAGGGCAGCCAGCCACGGTTGACCATCAACCACAGGCCACTGACCTGATCGTGGAAGGGCTGGATCAGCTCGACGCCGACTTTGCCGTCGCGGGTGCTGTTGTCGAGCAACAGACTGTGATCGGCATCGAACGTCCCGCGCAGCTGCACACGGCGAAAAGCAGCGTCGGCCATCGTGGGTAGCGCTTGAGCGGGCACTGCGGGCGCAACGCGGCGCTCTGCATACGTGACGAGCATGAGGCGCTTTTCTTCCCCACGGCCCAACTGCCAGAAGCCCAGCGACACGAACAACGGCAGCATCACCAACATCACCAGGGTTGGCGCAACACCGGGCCGGAAGCGCTTCATCAGGCGCTCCGGTTCAGCGGATGAGCCACACCTATACTCCGTTGCATAGCGTTTGCTCCTGGAGTTGCCCCATGCTCAAAGCGGCGATTGTTTTCATGCTCGGCGCCACGGTGATCAGTCTGTTCAGCGGCCTGTTCTTCCTGGTCAAGGACGAGGCCTCGTCGAGCCGCCTGCTCAAGGCCCTGACCGTACGCGTGTGCTGCGCCGCCATCACCCTGGCGCTGATCACCTACGGGTTCTACAGCGGCAAACTGGTGACGCATGTGCCGTGGTGACCGAACACGGACAATTGTAGGAGCGCGCTTGCCCGCGATGGCGTCGAGTCAGACGGTGCAGAGTTGTTTGACACACCGCAATCGTGGGCAAGCGCGCTCCTACACGTTTGCTTAAAACACATACACAAAAACAAACAATCCCACCCACACCACGTCCACAAAGTGCCAATACCAACTGGCCGCCTCGAACCCGAACTGGTGCTCGGCATCGAAGTGCCCGCGCAACACCCTCATCAGCATCACGAACAAAATGATCGTGCCGATGGTGACGTGGGCGCCGTGAAAGCCGGTGAGCATGAAGAACGTTGCGCCGTAAATGCCTGAACCCAGCGTCAGGCCCAGCTCGGTGTAGGCGTGGTGATATTCCTCGACTTGCAGGGTCAGGAAGCTCAGGCCCAGCAAAATCGTCAGCGCCAGCCACAATTTCAATGCGCTGCGATGACCCTTCTTCAGCGCATGGTGAGCCATGGTCACGGTCCCGCTGGAGCTGACCAGCAACACCGTGTTGATCAGCGGCAGGTGCCAGGGGTCGATGACGTCCTTGGGTGCCGGAAACATCTTCGGGTCCGGTGTGTGCAGCAACGGCCAGGTGTATTGAAAGTTCGGCCACAGCATGTGCGTGATGCCCTTTGATCCTTCACCCCCGAGCCAAGGGCCAGTCCACATGCGCACGTAAAACAGCGTTCCGAAGAACGCCACGAAAAACATCACTTCCGAGAAGATGAACCAGCCCATGCCCCAGCGGAACGAGCGGTCCATCTGCGCGCTGTAGAGACCGGCGCGGCCTTCTTTGACCACCGTGCTGAACCAGCCGAACATCATGTACGCGACCATCAACCCGCCCACCAACAGAATCCACGGACCGTGAGAGTCCGGCCGCGTGGCCTTCATGTCGTTGAACCAGGTGGCCAGCCCGTACATCGTCACCAACATGCCGGAGGTGGCGATGATCGGCCATTTGCTCTGCGCCGGAACGTAGTAGTGCTCATGCGGCGTTGCCATGTCTTGCTCTCCTTCTCAGGCGCGCCGGCCTAACCACCGGTTTTGATAACGGGGTTGGTGGATGCGACACGCACAACCGGCTGCATGCGCGCGGTGACGTCGAACAGCGTGTAGGCGAGGGTCAGGTGCTTCACGTCCTGGGGCAGATCGCGGTCGACGATGAAGCGCACCGGCATTTCAATGCGCTCGCCCGGCTGCAGCCTTTGCTGCGTGAAGCAAAAGCATTCGGTCTTGTGGAAGTACACGGCCGCCGTACTGGGGGCAATGCTCGGCACGGCCTGGGCGGTCATGGGTTTATCGGTGGGGTTCTGCGCGACGAAGAGCATTTCGTTGACCGCGCCGGGGTGGACGTTCAATTCCTCGGCCTTTGGATAAAAGCCCCACGGCATGTCCGCCGAATTGGTGGACAGAAACTGCACGCGCACCTGACGACCCTGGTCGACAACCTGGCTTTGGCGGTACTGATCGCCGGTTTTGCCATTGATGCCCAGCGCCTTGCACATCACGTCGTACAGCGGCACCAGGGCGAAGCCAAACGCAAACATCGCCACCACCAGGATCAGCAGGCGAAAGATGAGCGGCCGGTTCGGTTGTGCGGCGTTCATTTCACCTCCGGTGGCGTGACGAAGGTGTGGTACGGCGCAGGCGAAGGCACGGTCCACTCCAGCCCGTCGGCGCCATCCCAGGGTTTGGCGGGAGCAGGGGCACCGCCGCGAATGGTCTTGATCACGATGAACAGAAAGAAAATCTGCGTCGCGCCGAACGTGAACGCGCCAATCGAAGAGACCATGTTGAAATCGGCGAACTGCAGGTTGTAGTCCGGCACCCGGCGCGGCATGCCGGCCAGCCCGACGAAGTGCATCGGAAAGAACGCCATGTTCATGCCGATGAAAGACAACCAGAAGTGCAGCTTGCCCAGGGTTTCGTCGTACATGTGGCCGGTCCATTTCGGCAGCCAGTAATAGGCCGACGCAAAGATGCCGAAGATCGCGCCGGGCACCAGCACGTAGTGGAAATGAGCGACCACAAAATAGGTGTCCTGGTACTGGAAATCCGCCGGTGCAATCGCCAGCATCAGCCCGGAGAACCCCCCGATGCTGAACAGAATCACGAACGCCACGGCAAACAGCATCGGCGTCTCGAACGTCAGCTCGCCCTGCCACATGGTACTGACCCAGTTGAAGACCTTTACCCCGGTCGGCACGGCGATCAGCATCGTGGCGTACATGAAGAACAGCTCGCCCACCAGCGGGATGCCCACCACGAACATGTGGTGGGCCCACACGATGAACGACAGTAACGCAATGGCGGCGGTGGCGTAGACCATCGAGGTGTAGCCAAACAACGGCTTGCGCGAGAACGCCGGGATGATCGAACTGACCGCCCCGAACGCCGGCAGGATCATGATGTAGACCTCGGGGTGTCCGAAGAACCAGAACACATGCTGGAACAGCACCGGGTCTCCGCCGCCGGCTGCGTTGAAAAAGCTGGTGCCGAAATGGATGTCCATGAGCATCATGGTCACGCAACCGGCCAGCACCGGCATTACGGCGATCAGCAGAAAAGCGGTGATCAGCCAGGTCCAGACGAACAGCGGCATTTTCATCAGGGTCATGCCGGGGGCGCGCAGGTTGAGGATGGTGGCGATGACGTTGATCGCACCCATGATCGAGCTGATGCCCATCAGGTGAATGGCGAAGATGAAGAAGGTCACGCTTTCCGGGGCGTAGGTCGTGGACAGCGGGGCGTAGAACGTCCAGCCGAAGTTCGGCCCGCCGCCCGGTGAGAACAGCGTCGACACCAGCAACAGAAACGCGGCCGGTAACAGCCAGAAACTGAAGTTGTTCATGCGCGGCAACGCCATGTCAGGGGCGCCGATCATCAGCGGGATCATCCAGTTCGCCAGGCCCACGAACGCGGGCATCACGGCGCCAAACACCATCACCAGCCCGTGCATGGTGGTCATCTGGTTGAAGAACGCCGGCTCGACAATCTGCAGCCCCGGCTGAAACAGCTCGGCGCGGATCACCATGGCAAACGAGCCGCCCAGCAGGAACATGGTGAAGCTGAACCACAGGTACAGTGTGCCGATGTCCTTGTGGTTGGTGGTCAGCAGCCAACGCGTCAAACCCTTGGCCGGTCCGTGCACCTGCTCGGCGCCTGCGTGGCCATGGTCATCGATCACTGCACTCATGTTCTGTCTCCTGCGGTTTCCTGTTCCCGCGGCCCATATCTGTAGGAGCGCGCTTGCCCGCGATGGCGTCGAGTCAGACAAGGCAGCGCTGCTTGACACACCGCCATCGCGGGCAAGCGCGCTCCTACAATTTGCGGTGATTTGAGCCCATTCATTTCGCATCCGCCTGCTTCAGGGTCAGCACGTCCTGGGGCGTGACCATGTCGCCCTTGTTATTGCCCCACGCATTGCGCTCGTAGGTGATGACGGCGGCGATGTCGACTTCCGACAGCTGCTTGCCGAACGCCGCCATCGCAGTGCCTGGACGCCCGTGGAAGACAACATTGAGGTGTTCTTCTTTCGGGCCGGTGGCCACCTTCGAGCCCTTGAGCGCCGGGAACATGGGCGGCAGGCCCTGGCCCTCCGCCTGGTGACAGGCCACGCAGGTGGTGTGATAAATCTTGTCACCGCGCGCCGCCAACTCCTCCAGCGTCCATTCCTTGCTGGTCAGCTCCTTGAGTTTGGCCGCTTCTGCCTTGCGCTCGCCCAGCCAGGCGTCGTAGTCGGCCGGCGACTTGGCCTCGACCACGATCGGCATGAAGCCGTGGTCCTTGCCGCACAGTTCGGTGCACTGGCCACGGTAAATGCCGGGCTTCTCGATGCGGGTCCAGGCCTCGTTGACGAAGCCGGGGATGGCGTCGCGCTTGACGGCAAAGGCGGGCACCCACCAGGAGTGAATGACGTCAGCGGCAGTCACCAGAAAGCGGATCTTGACCCCCACCGGCAGCACCAGTGGCTGATCGACCTCGAGCAAATAGTGTTCGCCCTTGGCTTCCTTGTTGTGGATCTGATCGGAGGGTGTCGCCAGGTTGCTGAAGAATTCGACGTCCTGGCCCAGGTATTTGTAATGCCACTTCCACTGATAACCCGTGATCTGGATATCCAGCCCGGATTCCGTGTTGTCGTACATTCTGATCAGGGTGCGGGTGGCAGGAACGGCCATGACGATGAGTATCAACAGCGGCACCACGGTCCACATGATCTCGACTTTGGTGCTCTCGTGGAACCTGGCGGCGACCTGCCCGGTGGAGCGCCGATGAACGATCATCGACCAGAACATTGCGCCGAACACGACAATCCCGATCACCACACAGATCCAGAAAATGATCATGTGCAGGTCGAAGACGTCGCGACTCACCTCGGTCGCACCCGGGGCCATATTCGTCGTCCAGACCGCGTGCGCCTGACCGACTATCGACCACAACAGCAGCCCCATCCAGACGTGTGGATGCCGCATCATTGCGAGTTCCCCTTTTGTTCTTCTTATTGCCAGCAGTCGCTTGCGGGCCAGGGAGCGGTGGTCAAGACACTTACTTGAGGACCGGGGCCATGCCTGCACCAGGAATCCGATACATCAGGCAAAAAAATCTTACAGAAACGAGTATAGACACGGCCCAACGCTGCGCAACGCAGTGGAGAAACTGGCAAAGCGAGCTATACGCACGGGAGGTTCAGGCAGAAAAACGCCGGCGGTGGCTCTAAAACGGCGTTTTAATAGCCAATGCACATAACCGTTAAGCGGTTATGACAATTACGTCTTAGGGAGATTAATAAGCAAACTAACGTATGACTTCCCCTATCATTAACGCTTGGTTTATTGCCGTCAGGAGCCTTAATGAACACCTCCGCTTTGCGCGAGCAAATCAAACGAGCGCACGAACATGAGGCTGCCACCGGGCAGTTGTTACACCAGCTTGAGTTACAGCTTCCGCACCTGCACCCCGCCATTCATTTGCCTGAGGTGGATGCGCGCGGCGTATTGACCCGTTTCGTGACGGCCTATATCGATCAGGTGCCCGATTTGCTCGACGCCGCTCACGGGGTGGCGCAGGAAGCCGGCATCGAGGCGCAGATCAAGCCCGTGCTCAAGATCGCCGAGCACTTTTTCATCCAGCCGCCCGCGATCATGGACGGCCATGTCGGGCTGGACAGCCTGTTGGATGAGGCCTATCTGGCTCACCGTCTGGTCGAGGAAGTGAATGATCTGTACATCATGCATTTCGGCCAACCGCTGATCCCCGCCAACACCACCGTTGCCAGCGTGATTGCCCATCAGCTGATCGGTGAGGCGTTTGCCAATCAACTGGATGAAGCGGTCCATCACGCGGTAGACGAGTTGCTCGATGAAGACAGTTTCTCGCTAGAGTCGGTGGAGCAATACCGCGAGCGCCTGAGCAGCCCGGACACGGAAGCCGCCTGGAAGCGCTGGCCGAGCCTGTCCGGTGAACTGGGCGTGGGGCTTGAGATGGAAGGCCTGAAAGATTGAGTACGGCTGCAACACCTGTAGGAGCCAACGTGTTGGCGAAGCGGCGTCAGACCCACCACGTTCGCGAACAAGTTCGCTCCTACAGACGAATTCTTCCCTGGAAACTCAATGCAACGCCGGGCCGCCGACCGTGGTACGGATGCGGCCTTCCACCCGCCGCTTCAACAGCCGCTGCTCGACGATCAATCGCGAACCCTGGGTCGCATTGGCGCGGCCCCATTCTTCCAGCAGCTCCAGGCAGGAGTGGTCGATGTAGCTCACGTTGCTCAGTGGCACATGCAACGTGGTGCCCGGCGGAACAGCGGTCAACGCTTGCGTCAGCGCCGGCACCTTGAGGAAAGTCGCCGAGCCATTCAGACGCAACTCCATCTCACCTTCAGCCGGCAAATCCACCAGATTGATCTTGAGCCTCGATGCATTGAGCGCCAGCTTCACCAGTGTCAGGGCAAAACCCACCAGCACGCCGGTCAGCAGGTCTGTGAAGACGATGGCACCTGCCGTTGCGGCATAGATGAACATCGGCATCCGACCGTAACGACCCAACCCGCGCAAGGCCTTGAGGTCTACCAGCTTCACACCGGTGTAAACCAGCACGCCCGCCAGGCTCGCCACCGGAATGCTTTGCAGCACGCTCGACAGCAGCAGCACAAACGCCAGCAACCACAACCCGTGAAAGATCGCCGACAGTCGGGTCTTGGCGCCGGCCTGCACGTTGGCCGAGCTGCGCACAATGACGCCGGTCATCGGCAGAGCGCCCAACAACCCGCAGAGCATGTTGCCGACGCCTTGTGCGCTCAATTCCTTGTCGAAGTCCGAACGCTGTCCGTCGTGCATGCGGTCCACTGCGGCGGCCGAGAGCAAGGTTTCGGCACTGGCGATGAATGCCACCGCAATGGCGGCGATCAGGATGGCCGGATCCGCCAGGTTCATCAGGTCAGCAGGGCGCAGCCAGTCGATGGCTTCCGCCAGGTTGGCCGGTACTTCGACGCGCTTGACCTGCAGCGCCATGAACAGGCTCACCAGGGTCGCGATCCCGACACCCAGCAACGCGCCGGGGATAAAACGCAACGCATGGGGGCGGCGTTTTTCCCACAGCCACATGATTGCGATCGTACCCACACCCAGCAAACCGGCCTGCATGCTGGTGCCAGGTCCCACGGCGTTGAACAAGGTTTCAGGGAAGCCGATCAGGTTGTCGAGCCCGGAGGGTTTGGGCCCGCTGTCGAACATCACATGGACCTGCGACAGCACGATCAGCACACCAATCCCGGCCAGCATCCCGTACACCACCGCAGGCGCAGTGACGCGGAACCAGCAGCCCAGCTTGAAGCGCCCGGCCAGTATCTGCAGCAGGCCGGCCAGCAGCAGGATCGGCCCCAGCATTGCCATCCCGTGCTCGCGCACCACTTCGAATACCAGCACCGCCAATCCGGCGGCCGGTCCACTCACCTGCAGCGGCGAACCCGCCAGCCAACCGACGACCAGACCGCCAATGATGCCGGTGATCAGCCCTTTGGCCGGCGGCAGCCCGGATGCAATGGCGATCCCCATGCACAATGGCAGCGCAACGAGGAAAACCACGACCGAAGCCATCAGCTCCCGGGGTATTCCCTTGGATAACAGCGATTTCAGATTTGCAGTAGCCATGGCGGCTCTCCGGTAAATTCTTCAGACGTGACAACGCCCTGCGGCGCGTCAGAAACGCGGCCGCAAAGGGCTGAATGAGGATCGAACCGTCAGTGGCGAATCAGATCAACACGAGGTGCGGTGAGTGTCAGTAGCGACGTCTCGGGGTGGCCATCGGTGTGTGATCGCCGTCGAGGGACAGGAAGCAGTCCTGCTCGGCATCGTAGGCCCTGATTTCGCTGGACTCGATGTCGTAGACCCAGCCATGGATGAACAGCTGTCCGCTGGCCATCTTCGAAGCCACCGAAGGGTGTGTGCGCAAGTGCTGCAGCTGAGCGATGACGTTTTCTTCGGTCAGCACGTGCATCGTTTCTTTTTCACCGGTGCAGTTGCAGTTGTCTTCAACGACGGTGCGGGCAACCTCGGCATGACGCAGCCAGGCGGTGACCGTCGGCATTTTTTCGAGACTTTTGGGATTGAGTACGGCACGCATGGCGCCGCAGTCCGAGTGCCCGCAGATGATGATGTGATGCACGCCCAGGGCGAGCACTGCGTACTCGATGGCGGTGGAAACGCCGCCGTTCATGGGACCGTAAGGTGGCACCACGTTGCCGACGTTGCGGGTGACGAACAGGTCGCCGGGTGAGCTTTGGGTAATGAGTTCCGGTGAGATCCGGGAGTCGGCGCAGGTGATGAACATCGCCCGTGGCTGCTGGGCCGTCGCCAGTTTTTTGAAGAGTTCTTCCTGCTGAGGGAAGACTTCATGGCGGAAATGCTTGAAGCCCTCAACGATCTGGCGCAGCGCGACGTCGGCGGATTCCGCTGCGGGCAAGGCGTCTGCCGGCGCAACTGACGGCTGGTTATTCATGTCTGTCATGTCTCGTCCTCTCTGACGGATTGAAGAAGAAGGTCCGTAATGACGCAAGGATGACCCATGTTGTAGGGCGCAGCGCACGCATCACTGCGAGCGCGGCCGATTGGTTACTCGGGGTTACCTTAACGGCCCAAACTTAATTGAAACTGAATGCATCGCTCTAGCTCGGGGGTCCTGGTTAAGAAAACCTAACGTCCCAGGCCTACGCCGCCGTCTATATCCTGCACGTTGTGTAGGAGCTGACGAGCCGCCGAAGGCTGCGATGCAATATGCCTGACACAACGCAATCGCAGCCTTCGGCAGCTCGTCAGCTCCTACACAAGCAGCAAGCCATCCGCCTACAACAACGACATCTGACCACCGGGCGGGCAGAACGCTTCGCAGTCCAGCGCAAAGCTTTCCCGTCCGTTGAGGCCCAGCTTTCGCACCGCGATGCTGAAGCGCTGCGCCAGCAGGTCCGCGAAGACGCCCTCGCCACGCATGCGGCTCCCGAAACGGCTGTCATACACCTCGCCGCCACGGGACTGTCGTACCAGGCTCATCACATGCTCAGCCCTCTGCGGATAATGCGCCTGCAGCCACTCCTCGAAAAGCGGCGCGACCTCCAACGGTAGGCGCAGCATCACGTAGCTGGCAGCCAAGGCGCCGGCGGCCTTGGCCTCGGCCATCAGGGTTTCCAGCTCCATGTCGTTGATCATCGGAATCATCGGCGCCAGCAGCACGCCCACTGGAATCCCCGCGTCGCGCATGACCCTGATCGCCCGCAACCTGGCTTTCGGCGCGGCAGCACGAGGCTCAAGAATGCGTTTGAGCTCGTCGTCCATCGACGTCAGGCTGATGAACACCGACACCAGACGATGCCTGGCCAGTTCGGCCAGCAGATCCAGATCGCGCAGAATCAACGACCCCTTGGTGATGATGGTCACCGGGTGGCGATAGCGCAGCAACACTTCCAGCGTCGCGCGGGTGATCTTGTATTCACGCTCGATGGGTTGGTACGGATCGGTATTGGCGCCCAGCGTGATCGGCGCGACGCTGTACCCAGGCTTGGACAACTGCTGTTCGAGCAGCGCTGCTGCGTTGGTCTTGGCGATCAGCTTGGTCTCGAAATCCAGCCCGGGGGACATGTCCCAATAGGCATGACTGGGGCGTGCATAGCAATAAATGCAGCCATGCTCGCAACCGCGATAAGGGTTGATCGACCGATCAAACGGAATGTCCGGGGACGAGTTGCGCGAGATGATGCTTTTCGCGGTTTCAAGCGTGACCTGCGTGCCTTGCGTCACGGGGACTTCCTGATACCAGCCATCATCCTCGGCCACCGAGCGGTTCGGGGCGAAGCGATTGTGCGGGTTGGTGGCCGTGCCTCGGCCGCGAGGGGGGAGTGGGGCAGACATGAGGGCGTCCCGATAACTGTGTATCCATACAGTACACGGGCAGGCGCGGTTGTTCTATTGGATCAACGTAAAACGGTCCTTGCGCTGATCGACGGTGGGTATTTGAGCCCTCATCCATCATCGACACACGCAATTTGCAACACACAAAACCGCGCGATAACTTGCAGTTATAAAGGCACGGTTTATTACTGGTTGCGAGGTTGCTAATGAGTAGCCGCCTTTAAACCATTGATCACATGAGTGATCAGGACACGCTTCGAAAAGGATTTCGAAAATGATTAACCGCGCCACAACTACCGCTGCGCTAGCCTCCGTGCTGGCGCTTCTTGCACTACCCGCTACAGCCGTCCCGATAGACTCCCGAGACAAGCCCTTCAACGAATATTCATGGGTCACGACCCACAATTCTTACGAGAAGATCAACCAGAATCTAAAAGAGATGCCGGCACAACTGAGAGAAGGCGTCCGAGGCTTCATGCTTGACCTTTATCTCAATAAAGATGACGTGCGTCCCGAGCAGCGGGTCCGGGTCTGTCACAAGCAGATTGCTTGTTACGGTCCGTTTTCCGCCCAACTGAAAAATGAGTTTTTACCTTTCTTGAAAGCCAATCCAGCAGAAGTTGTAACGCTGTTCCTGGAAACCTACGTAGAGCGCGAGCATCTGCAGGAGATCTTTAATACGCTGCCCGAGCTGGCCGATGTCTCGTTCAACCCGGCGAACTTTACCGGTGCGCAATGGCCGACATTGCGTCAAATGGCGGCCAAGAATAACCGCTTGATCATGATGACGGACAAACGTCAGATTGCGGGTGACTACTGGGTTAACGGTAAGGCTATCACTGTGCTGTTTGACCAGGATTGGATTGTGCAAAACCATTGGGACACGCTTGGCAACTTCGCTAGCAATATTGAACGTGCACATGGCTGGTCATGCCCGACGCGCTGGGGCAACCGGCCTTTGAATTCGCCAAAGATTGCCTCCAGCACCGGTAAACAGTGGACGCCGCTTTTTCTGATGAATCAGTTCCATCCGGCCACTTCGACGACCTTTGATTCCGCCGCTTACGACAACAACCTGACGTACCTGACCCGACGCGTTGGCAACTGCGGGGTTACGCCCAACTTCGTCGGTGTTAACAACTACGCCAGCGGCGAAGTTGATCGCTACACCAACGCCCTGAATAACGGCGGGATTTATTTCTATGAAGACCTGAATGCCAATAAGGCGCAGGACGCCGTCTGCGTGATCCCGACAAAACAAGGCAACGTCAATCTTAAGGCCAACGGCTGTGAAAACGACGAAGCCAAATCACTGACCCTATCGGGCGTATCGAAAGGTACGCGGATCACGTTGTTCGACAGCGCCAGCGGCAGCACGCAGGACGACCATCTGATCATCGACGTGAAGCGCGACATTGGCATCAGGGAGCGAGTGCTGCTGCCGAACTTCCAGGCCAATTACAACAACAACGACTTTAAAGCGGTCTATCTGCGTAATAACGGGCTGAACGGCAAACTGTCGCGAATCACCCTCGGCAAGACGCCAACCGACTTTTCCGATGCCTCCATCGCCTTTTATGAGGGCACCCAGGCCAGTCAGAATCTGGAATGTGTCGTCCCGTTCTCCAGCGGCTATACCCTCAAGATGCAAAATAACAATTACGGCTGCGCGAACGACGAAATCCAGTCGGCGAAAATCGTGAAGGCCAAAGCCGGCACTTCTTTCACCCTGACAGGCCATCCAGGCGGGGACTTCAAGGAAGGACGGACCAACGTGAAAATCCTGCGGGACATTACTTCGCCGATCATCATTCCGAGCTTTAACAGCAGCTATTCCAACGCTGATGTAAGTGTCACCAATTACACCAAGGGCGTTAACGGCAAGATTTCGTTTGGCTACATCAACGGCGCCAAATAACCAAACGCCGGACCAAAAAAGGGATACCCGCCGGTATCCCTTTTTGTGCAACGGTCACATCAGATCAGCTGGGATCAACCGGCTTTTTCAGCTTCGGGTTCGGGAAAAACTGCACACCCTGTACCTTCGGATCAGCCGGTTTGACGGTCACTTTGTTGACCCGCGTACCCAACTCTTTCGGCACTGACTGGCCTTGGTCATTGAGCGTGTCCGAGTAACCGCAATGGACACACTCGCGATGGGGGACGTCATTCTCGTTCCACATCATCAGCTTGTCAGGCTCGCTGCACGCCGGGCAGACCGCCCCGGCGATGAAGCGCCGTTTGGTGATTACCGGGGGCGTCTCGGTCATGCTGCGGCGTCCTCGCTCAAACCCGAGTGACGCAGCAGCGCGTCAATCGATGGCTCACGTCCGCGGAAGTCGACAAACAGCACCATCGGCGCTTGCGAACCGCCACGGGCCAGGATCGCCTCGCGGAACGCTCGACCGGTCTGCTCGTTGAGCACGCCGTCTTCTTCGAACTTCGAGAACGCATCGGCCGACAGCACTTCAGCCCACTTGTAGCTGTAGTAACCCGCCGCGTATCCGCCGGCAAAGATGTGCGCGAAGCTGTTCGGGAAGCGGTTGTACGCCGGCGGACGCATGACGGACACCTCGTCGCGCACGCCTTCAAGCACTTCCAGCGTGGTGCGCCCGTCGCCATGGGTGGCGTGCAGCTCGAAGTCGAACAGCGAAAATTCGATCTGACGAATCATCATCAGGCCGGACTGGAAGTTCTTCGCCGCCAGCATTTTCTCCAGCAGATCCTGAGGCAGCGGCTCGCCGCTCTCGTAGTGACCCGAAATCAGCGCCAGGCCTTCAGGCTCCCAGCACCAGTTTTCCATGAACTGGCTTGGCAGCTCGACGGCATCCCACGCCACGCCGTTGATGCCTGAAGCACCCGCGTGTTCGACGCGGGTCAACAGGTGGTGCAGGCCGTGACCGAACTCGTGGAACAGGGTGGTGACTTCGTCGTGAGTCAGCAGCGCCGGTTTGCCGCTGTCGGCTGGTGTGAAGTTACACACCAGGTTCGCCACCGGGCTTTGCAGCGTGCCACCCAGGGTGCGACGGCGATCACGCGCGCCGTCCATCCATGCGCCGCCGCGCTTGTTTGCCCGGGCGTAAAGGTCAAAGAAGAAGCGACCGACGTGCTGGCCGTTTTCCTTGATTTCGAACAGACGAACGTCCGGATGCCAAGTGTCGAAGCCTTTCTGCTCGGCGATCTCGATGCCGTACAGTTTTTGCACAATGGCAAACAGCCCGCCAAGAACCTTGTCGATGGGGAAGTAGGCGCGCAGGGTTTCCTGAGAGACGCTGTAGCGTTGCTCGCGCAGCTTCTCGCCGTAGAACCCGCTGTCCCAGCTTTGCAGGTCCGGGCAGCCTTGTTCGGCGGCGTACGCCTTTAGTTGCTCCAGATCCTGAACCGCAAACGGTTTGCTGCGCTGGGCCAGGTCGCGCAGGAACGTGAGCACCTGATCGCTGGATTCCGCCATTTTGGTCGCCAGGCTCAGCTCGGAGAAACTGGCAAAGCCCAACAGCTGAGCGAGTTCCTGACGCAGGTCGAGGATCTGTTCCATCACCGGGGTGTTGTCATTTTTGCCTGCGTTCGGGCCTTGGTCCGACGCCCGGGTGGCGTAGGCCGCGTAGATTTCTTCGCGCAGTGCCCGGTCTTCGGCGTAGGTCATCACTGCGTAATAGCTCGGGAATTCCAGGGTGATCAAGTAACCGTCCAGGTCTCGGGCCTTGGCCGCTGCCGCCATTTGCGCCTTGGCCGAATCAGTCAGGCCGGCGAGGGCGGCTTCATCCGTGACGTGCTTGGTCCAGGCTTGGGTCGCGTCGAGCAGTTGGTTGGAGAACTGGCTGCCCAGCTCCGACAGTTTGCTCTGCACTTCGGCGTAACGCTTCTGCTGCTCAGGTGGCAGGTCGATGCCGGACAAACGGAAATCGCGCAGGGAGTGTTCAAGAATGGTTTTCTGCGCGACGTCAAAGTTCGCGGCTTCCGGGCTGTTGGCCAGCGCTTCGAAGGCCTGGAACAGCTCTCGGTTCTGACCCATCTCGGTGGAATAGGCGCTCAATGCGGGCAGGCACGATTCATACGCTTCACGCAGCTCGGCGCTGTTGCACACGGCGTTGAGATGGCTTACCGGGCTCCAGGCGGCGCCGAGGCGGTCGTTGAGTTCGTCCATCGCCAGCACCAGGCCGGCCCAGGTAGGCTGCGTGCCTTGCTTGACGAGCATCTCGGCAATGGCTGCGCGGTTGTCGGCAAGGATCTGGTCAATGGCGGGTTTTACGTGCTCGGCGCGGATCGCAGAGAAAGGTGGCAGGTCGTAGGATTGCAAAAGAGGGTTGTTCGCGCTCACGGTTTGGCACCTTGGCAGAAAGAAACACCCACGCATCTTAATTACAATCGGCGCTGACCGCAGCTATCTCGCTACGATGTCTGCACTATCAGCCTCACAGAAGGAATCTATAAGTGGCCATCCGCACGTTCCAGAATCACACGCCGGCGCTGGGCGAGAAGGCGTTCGTCGACCCTTCGGCAATCGTCATCGGTGACGTCGAGATCGGCGCTGACAGCTCTGTCTGGCCGCTGACCGTGATACGCGGCGACATGCACCGCATCCGTATCGGCGCGCGCACCAGCGTTCAGGATGGCAGCGTGCTGCACATCACCCACGCCGGCCCGTTCAACCCTGATGGCTTTCCCTGCCTGATCGGAGATGAAGTGACCATCGGTCATAAAGTGATGCTGCATGGCTGCACCGTTGGCAATCGCATCCTGATCGGCATGGGCAGCACGATCATGGACGGCGCAGTGGTCGAAGACGAAGTCATCATCGGCGCCGGCAGCCTGGTGCCACCGGGTAAACGCCTGGAAAGCGGGTTTCTGTACGTCGGACGTCCGGTCAAACAGGTGCGGCCGCTGACCGAGAAAGAAATCGCCTTTTTCCCCTACAGCGCCGGCAATTACGTGAAGCTTAAGGATCAGTATCTGGCCGAAGGCTTTGATCAGCCCAGATGAAAAAAGCCCCTTCTCCTCTGTAGGAGCGAATTCATTCGCGAAGCAATAGCCAGGCAGCGCAGGTATGTTGGTTGTACTGGCCTCTCGCGAATGAATTCGCTCCTACAGGTTATCTACCGTTGCCATTCGCCGGCCACACCCTGTTAATCCTCATGCCTCTTTCATCAACCCTTGCAACGCCGCCTTGCGCTCATCCTTCGGCAGGCCACCCAGCTTTTCGACCGCCTGATAAAAGGCCACCCAATCCCCATTCACCCGTTTGAACAGCGCAGCAAACGCCGGGACCCATTGATCGTACAAACCAAAGGGGAGCAAGCGTGCGTTGTTCATCGGCGCGTTGATCCAGGCGTCATAACGCTTGTCGCCGGCCCACTGGGTGTCACGCATCTGCCGGTAATCCAGCCGCAAGCGCTCGAACTCTGCCGCTTTGCGTTCGCGCATGGCGTCGTCCGACAGCGGTTGTGCGTACAGCTGCCTCAAGCGCTCTCGCGTATCGAGCACCAGCTGCGTGAATTGATCGCGGCGCCCGGTTTCGGATGACACCTCCGGCGGCAAGCCTCTCGCCGCCCGCCACTGGCGGGTGCCTTCCTGCTCGACGAAGCTGGCGTAGGACTCGTTGAATTCGCTGTCGTCTTTCACGTAGAACCGCTGATGGGCCAGTTCGTGAAAAATCAGCGTCGTCAGCCGCTCAGTGCCCCACTTCATCATCGAACTCATGATCGGGTCGTCGAACCAGCCCAGCGTCGAATACGCCTCGACGCCGCTGACGTAGACGTCGTGGCCATCGAGCTTCTGCAGCGCGGCTTCGCCCCGGGCCGCGCCCTGATCGTAGTAGCCGCGATAGGCCACGCACCCGGCGATGGGGAAACAATGGGTGACCGGGTCCAGGGAAAACTCTGCGGTGGCGAACACGTTCCAGACCACATATGGCCGGCCGATGTCGGCGTACAACCGATAGCTATGGTTGTCAGGCAAATGCAGGTGTTCGCTGGCAAACGCCCGTGCTTGCTGTGCATGCGCCAGCCGCTCGCGCAGTTCCGGATCGCGACTCGGGTCGGCAATGACATCGGCCACAGGTTCACGCGCTTTGAGCAATTGCAGCTGGCCGGTCGCTAACTGGCGGTAATACGAAACGCTGGAACAACCGCCGAGCAGCAACAACACCACCGACAAGCAGCATCGCCGGAGGGAAAGATTGAAGAAAGTCATGCAGCGGCCTTAAAGTCGAAAGCGTCAGGGTCTCAAGGCGCAGTGTTATGCCGCACGGTCGGACCTCAACGCAACTATCATCTGCGCGTCTTCATTCCCCCGGAGCCTGTCATGCGCCTGCCCCTGCTTCTTGCTGCCCTGAGTGTGCTTGCCGGTTGCGCCGGCCCGTTGCCTGCCGTTGATCCGCAAATGGCGTGGGTCGACATGCACACCTTCACCGGCAAGCTGGTCATGGCCGACAAGCTCGATGGCAAACGCACGGAGGACGGCCGCTATTATCAGGTCACGCCGGGCAAACATGAGCTCGAAGTGCGTTACGACTACGAATACGCGGCAGGCGGGCTGGGTCTCTCCATGGATCTGTACAACGAGATCACCTGCTACGTCACCGTCAGCTACGACACATTCGAAGCCGGCCATCGCTATCGTCTGGAAGTGCGGGACATCGCCAACAGCATCGACGCGCAGCTCAAGGATGAACAGCGCACAGTGCTGGCAGAGGAAAGTAACGTGTTTTGTTTGCCCTGAACCCACAGGGAAACTGTAGGAGCCAACTAGTTGGCGAAGTGGCTAACGCGGTGTGTCAGTGAAGATGTCTCTCGAACAAGTTCGCTCCTACAGGGGGGCGTTTTGCTCAATCAGCGATCATTATTTTGATAAATGATCTTCTTTGTGCCGTTTTCGCACGTACCGACGACCATGTTCTGATCCTGCACCTCGTCATTTCGTACGATCTCCAGGGTGTAAGAGCTGACGTTCTGTGCCTGAATCTTGGCTTCGATTTCAGTCTTCAGTTCTTCACAGGGCTTGGGCGCAGCGAATGCACTGCTGGACAGGGCTGTAGCGATAACGGCTAGCGCAATGCGGTTCATGCTCGACTCCTTCGACGCCGCGCGATCGGCGGCAAACATACGACAACCCGCGTCCGGGCCAGTTCTCGGTGCCCTGAAACGACAACGACCCGCCCGGCGTGGAGGCCGGGCGGGTCGCTGCTGCAGCGCGATCAGTGATTAGCTGACCAACGTTGCGTCCAGAGTGATTTTTGCGTTCAGCACTTTGGACACCGGGCAGCCTTCTTTGGCCATGGCGGTCAGCTTGTCGAACTGCTCTTGAGTCGCGCCAGGGACCTTGGCTTTCAGGGTCAGGTGCACAGCGGTGATGGCGAAGCCGCCTTCAACCTGATCAAGTGTCACGTCGGCGGTAGTGTCGATGCTCTCTGCGGTGAGGTTTTCGCCGCCGAGGATCATGGACAATGCCATGGAGAAACAGCCTGCATGGGCCGCGCCGATCAGTTCTTCAGGGTTGGTTCCCTTGCCGCCTTCGAAGCGAGCCTTGAAGCCATACGGTGCTTCGCGCAGGACGCCGGTTTCAGTAGAGATGCTGCCGATACCGGTTTTCAGGTCACCTTCCCAGTGGGCGGATGCTTTCTTGACGATGCTCATAATGTCTCCTGATGAGGGGCGTGCGATGGATCGCACAGGAACAAGGAATCTGAGGATAGACCGTCCGGCAAAGTTCAACGGACACGCACAATCGTTTTTTACAGCCGAACAATTCCGACAAAAATAGTAGGAAATTTCAATTTCCCCATTGAATCCTCGCCACTTGCCCTTATTCTATTACCTTAACGCAAATATTTAGGCTTAAGGCCGGCGTTGTCTGCGCTCCTGCCCGTATTCAGAGCCCAGCCGCCCAAGAGGATACAAGCGACCCATGAAACGATTAGCCGATGTGAAGATTTCCACCCTCGACCTGGTGCCGGTTCGCGAGGACAAGGGGCCAGCGGACTCGCTGCATAAATCCCTGGATTTGGCACAGCACGTTGAAAAATGGGGCTACAACCGGTTCTGGGTTGCTGAACACCACAACATGGACGGCATCGCCAGCTCGGCGACGTCGGTATTGCTGGCGTACCTGGCGGGCGGCACGTCGACCATCCGCGTCGGCTCCGGCGGCGTGATGCTGCCCAATCACGCGCCGCTGGTGATTGCCGAGCAGTTCGGCACGCTGGCCAGTCTGTTTCCCGGCCGTATCGACCTGGGTCTGGGCCGTGCGCCGGGCTCGGATCAAATGACGGCCCGCGCACTGCGTCGTGAACGGTCCGGCAGTGCTGACGACTTTCCTGATGACGTGGCCGAGCTGATGGCTTACCTCGGCCCGCGCCAACCGCATCAGCGCGTGGTGGCGGTGCCGGGCACCAATACCAATGTGCCGGTGTGGCTGCTGGGTTCAAGCCTGTTCAGTGCGCAATTGGCAGGCGAGCGGGGCTTGCCGTACGCCTTCGCGTCGCACTTTGCGCCACGGTTCATGCATGAGGCGATTCGCGTCTACCGCAGCCATTTCAAGCCGTCCGCCACGCTGGACAAGCCTTACGTCATGCTCGGTGTGCCGTTGTCTGCCGCCGACACTGACGATCGCGCCAATTACCTGGTGACCTCGGTGTACCAGCGAATTCTGGCGTTGATGCGCGGCCAGACGCTGATGCAGCGCCCACCGGTCGAGTCCATGAACGGGCTGTGGCTGCCCCATGAGCGTGAAGCGGTGATGGACTTCCTGGGTCTGGCGATGGTCGGCGGCCCGGAGAAAATTCGCGCCAAACTCGACGTATTGCTGGAACAGACCGATGCCGATGAGCTGATCTTCACCTGTGACATGTACGAGCATGAAGACCGGCTGCGTTCGTACGAGATCCTGGCGCAAGCGGCGAAGGGCTGATCACCGGGCCGTGTAGGAGTTGACGAGCCACGCGAGGCTGCGATGCGGTACGCCTGACACACCGCACTCGCAGCCTCCCTCAGGGTCGTCAGCGCCTACCGAATAACGCGCTCATAAAAAAACCGACGCAAATGCGTCGGTTTTTTATTGCCCTGGCCAGCAATCAGCCGCGCTTGTACACGATTTCCTTGGAGCCGCCTTCGCAGGTGCCGACGACTTTGCCGTCAGCTGCCGCGCCTTTGTCGACGGCTTCCAAGGTGTACGAGGTGGCGCCGTTTGCTTTGATCTTTGCGTCGATCTCGGCTTTCACGTCGTCGCAGGACTTGCCGGCCGCCATGGTGGTGCCAGCAATAGTCAACAAACCAACCGCCAACAGTAACTTCTTCATCGGTCACACTCCTCGTCAGGCTCTATGTCAGGCGAAAAAGGCCGCCTGAGAAGAAGCGGCCCCAATACGTTGCACACGCCTCGATTTAACGATCAGTGAGCTCGGTAGCGAAGGTTGTGGCAATCGGCCAGCTCAAAAGTTCAGCCGATCAGCTCTTGTCGATGCGAAAGCCGACTTTGATCGTGACCTGAAAGTGAGCCACTTTGTTGTCCTCAATATGGCCACGGGTTTCCAGCACTTCGAACCACTCCATAAACCGAACGCTTTTGCCGGCTTCGGCGAGTGCATTGTTGATGGCGTCTTCGACGGTGGAGGTCGACGAGCCAACCAGTTCGAGCATCTTGTAGGTGTGTTCAGACATGGCAGTTCTCCTGAAGGGGTATCGATGGAATCTGGCAGCGAAATCGCTTACCTATGTCTGTGGCGAAAACCGGGCGAAAAGTTCAGAAGAAACGGTACTTTGAACTCGCACTGCACTTTCTGAAAACCCTGTAGTCCCAAACAACACACGCCACTCATCACAGCAGGAGAGTCATATCATGGCATTCACGTCATCCCGTAAAGCGTCACTGCAAAGCATGGAAGCCGAGATCGAAAGTCTGCTCAAGTCTCTGGAGAGCTTGAAGTCTGACGCCTCGGACGAGTCGCGCAAAACCCTGAAAACACTGAAAGCCAACGCTGAAAGCGCGCTGAGCCATTCACGCAGCCTGCTGAGCGATGTCTACGAAGACGTCAAAGTTAAAACCCGCGAAACCAGCGTCGCCACTCGTGACTACGCACAAGAACACCCATGGACTACAGCCGGTGTGGCTGTCGGTGCAGTTGGCCTGCTCGCAGCGTACCTGCTGTGCAAGCGCGGCAACTGATTACACCCGATCTGAACGTTCCAGTTCGCTTTTGAGCCACTGCGCCAACTGTTGAGCTCGCCCGTCTGCGGCACGTTTGGGTACCCACAACGCCAGTTGCGCCGGGGTTTGCGTAAAACCCCATGGCGCAGCCAGGCGTCCCGCCTTCAAGTCATCGGCTACCAGCGGTTCAGGGGCGATGGCAATGCCCAATCCCGCCGACGCTGCTTCCAGCAAATAGTACAAATGTTCGAAGTCCTGCCCGTACTTCAGGCGCTCGGGATCGATTCCATTGTGCTGCGCCCAGCTGGGCCAGGCTTGAGGACGTGACGTTGTCTGCAACAGCAACTCGTCGATGAGCGAATCCGCCGGGGCGATCTTCAAGGCCTCAAACCGTTCGAAGCGTGGGCTGATCACAGGGCCTATACGCTCGCTGGCCAGTTCAAACACCTGCATATCGGCAGGCCAGGGTGGCTCGGCGAAGATCAGCAACGCATCAAGGCCAGGGCGACGGGGATCGAGATCACCTTCTCCGGCGGAAAGGTGCAGACGCAAGTCAGGCAAATCGGCATTCAGCCGCCCCAGTCGCGGAATAAACCACCGCGCCAGCAGGCTCCCGGAACAGCCCAGGACAAACGGCGCATCGGCGCTGCCTTTGCTCAACTCGGCGCACACACTGCGCAATCGGTCGAACGCCTCGCCACTGGCATCACGCAGTCGAACGCCTGCATCTGTGAGTTTCAAGCCGCGCCCGTCCTTGCTGAAGAGGCTCAGGCCAAGGTGTTCTTCGAGTATTTTCAGCTGACGACTGACAGCCCCGTGTGTGACGTGCAGTTGTTCCGCAGCCTGACTGACGCTGTTCAGGCGGGCAGTGGCTTCGAAGGCACGCAAGGCGTTAAGCGGTGGAAGGTCGCGGCTCATGGTATCTGTGAGTTTTCCTGACAGGTTGCGGCAATCTTATCGGTTTTCATTGGCCGTGGCGCTGGTTAAAGTGTGATCACTGCCTGACGGCAACACTCATTCGTTACCCCGGAGGTTCCATGAGCCAGACCCAATCCCAATTTCGTAACGGCCCTGACGCCAAGGGCATGTTCGGTTCGTTTGGCGGTCGCTACGTCGCTGAAACGCTGATGCCGCTGATCCTGGACCTGAACCGTGAGTACGAAGCGGCGAAGATCGATCCTTCGTTTCAAAAGGACCTGGCCTACTTTCAGCGCGATTATGTCGGTCGTCCAAGCCCGTTGTATTACGCCGAGCGTCTGACCGAGCACTGCGGCGGCGCCAAGATTTACCTCAAGCGCGAAGAGCTTAATCACACCGGCGCGCACAAGATCAACAACTGCATCGGCCAGATCCTGCTGGCGCGGCGCATGGGCAAAAAACGCATCATCGCCGAAACCGGCGCAGGCATGCACGGCGTGGCAACGGCCACCGTGGCTGCGCGTTTTGGCCTGCAATGCGTGATCTACATGGGCACCACTGACATCGAGCGTCAGCAGGCGAACGTGTTCCGCATGAAGCTGCTGGGCGCCGAAATCATCCCTGTGGTGTCGGGCACCGGCACCCTGAAGGATGCGATGAACGAGGCGCTGCGTGACTGGGTGACTAACGTTGACAGCACGTTCTACCTGATCGGCACCGTGGCCGGCCCACACCCTTACCCGGCGATGGTGCGTGACTTCCAGTCGGTGATCGGCAAGGAAACCCGCGACCAGATGCTCGCCCAGGAAGGCCGTCTGCCCGATTCTCTGGTGGCCTGCATCGGTGGCGGCTCCAACGCCATGGGCCTGTTCCACCCGTTCCTGGATGATACCTCCGTCGACATCATTGGCGTCGAAGCGGCCGGTCACGGCATCGAGAGCGGCATGCACGCTGCCAGCCTGAACGGGGGCGTTCCCGGCGTACTGCACGGTAACCGCACCTTCCTGCTGCAGAACGACGACGGTCAGATCAATGACGCGCACTCGATTTCTGCTGGTCTGGATTACCCGGGCATCGGCCCTGAACACGCCTGGTTGCATGATATCGGTCGCGTTCAATACACCTCGGTCACCGATAACGAGGCCTTGGCTGCCTTCCATCAGTGCTGCCTGCTGGAAGGCATCATTCCCGCGCTGGAAACAGCCCACGCTTTGGCTGAAGTCTTCAAGCGCGCGCCGAAGCTGCCTAAAGACCACTTGATGGTGATCAACCTCTCGGGCCGTGGCGACAAAGACATGCAAACCGTGATGCACCACCTGGATCTGTCCAAGCAGGAGAAACACTGATGAGCCGCCTGCAAACGCGTTTTGCCGAACTCAAGGAACAGAATCGTGCCGCGCTGGTGACCTTCATCACCGGCGGCGACCCTGACTACGCCACCTCCCTGGCGATTCTCAAGGGGTTGCCCAAGCACGGCGCTGACGTGATCGAGCTCGGCATGCCGTTCACCGATCCGATGGCGGACGGTCCGGCCATCCAGCTGGCCAACATCCGGGCACTGGGTGCCAAGCAGAACCTTGCCAAAACCCTGCAGATGGTCAGCGAATTCCGTGCCGAAGACAGAACCACACCGCTGGTGCTGATGGGTTACTACAACCCGATTCACGCCTATGGGATTGATCGCTTCATCGCGGATGCCAGTGAAGCAGGCGTCGATGGCCTGATCGTGGTCGACCTGCCGGCCGAGCATAACGAAGAGCTGTGTGACCCGGCTCAGGCTGCGGGCCTGGACTTCATCCGCCTGACCACGCCGACCACCGACGATGCGCGGTTACCCACTGTCCTCAACGGCAGCTCGGGCTTTGTCTATTACGTCTCCGTTGCCGGCGTCACCGGCGCAGGCGCCGCGACCACCGAGCACGTCAAAGAGGCCATCGAGCGGTTGCGTCGCCACACTGATCTGCCGATCAGCGTCGGTTTCGGTATTCGTACACCGGAGCAGGCTGCAGCGATTGCCCGCCTGGCGGATGGCGTTGTCGTCGGCTCTGCGTTGATCGATCACATCGCCAACGCGAAGTCTTCCGACGAAGCCGTCACCCGCGTACTGACGCTGTGCTCGGCATTGTCCGAGGGCGTGCGCAACGCTCGAATGAACTGAAGGTAAAGTTTCTGATACAGAGGAATTAGAGCCTCGGTATCGAGACTAATGGAGTACAGCAAAGGGGTTCAGGATCAGGTCCTGAACCCCTTTTTGCTGATCCGTATTGGTTCAGGAGCTCGTCGATGAAAGTGTCAAACCGTTTGATTGCTGGGGTAGGCATTTTGGTGATCAGTGCCACCACGCTGGTACATGCGGCCGGGCCAGATGAGCGAGGCGGGCCGGATAATCGTGGACCGGATAATCACCAGGATCAGAATCAAGGCCACGGCAACAATCAGGGTGGCAATCAGCCTGGCAACAATCAACAGGGCCACGGGCCATCGGGCAACAACCAGCCAGGCAGAGCCAACAACAACGGCAACGGCAACGGCGGCGGTGGTCGACCTCCGGCGAACTTCGACGACGTGCGTCGTCAGGTCTATGAGCATCGCGAGACGATTGGCCGTGGCCAGCCGCTGCCCTCCAATATTCGCGTAGAACGTGGGCACCCGTTGCCACGCGGCTACGGCAAGCGCCTGGACAGCCGCTCGCTGCAATACCTGCCACGTTACGACGGCTACGAATGGCGCCGCCTGGGCACAGACGTGGTGCTGATCGCCGTCGGCAGCGGCATCGTGTATGAAATCCTGGAAGGCGTTTTGAACTAAGCGCTTTGACGAAACCCTGTAGGAGCCAACCTGTTGGCGAAGCGGCCGGCTCGGTTTGGTGTCCATGCCGCTTCGCGAACAAGTTCGCTCCTACAGAGACCCATCAATACCCACTCGCGCTGCTACCCTCAACACAAGGCAAGTTATCCACCGCCGCGGGTTGATCACCATGAAAAACGCCGAAACCCCTGTGTTGAAAGTCGCGCTGTTCGGCGCGATCAGCAGCTTTGGCAGTGCCCTGATGGCCGAGCTGTTGCGACGCCAGCATGAGGTGATTGCCGTGCTCGATGACCTTAATGCGCTCGCGCCTCGACCAGGGCTGCGCACCAAGCAGGGCAACCTGTTCAATCGTGAACGCATTGGCGAAAGCATCGCCGGCAGCTCGGTGGTGATTGCTTTGCTGGACGCGAAAGTCCTGCCCGTCGGCACTGATGAACCTCACCCCCCTCAAGACCTGACCCCGGTCAATCAACTGATCGTGACCCAGAACCTGCTCGCCTGCATGGCGCATATGGGCGTGAAGCGGCTGATGCTGGTGTGCGACGTTGAACTGCGCCATGAGGCATCTCTTGCTGACTACCAGGACGCCCATCTCGATCAATTCCAGGCCTCAGCGCTGATTGTGGATTCGCTGCGCAAAAGCGAGCTGGCCTGGACATTGGTCAAAGCGCCGCAGGGCGTGGCGGGCCTTGGCATTGAGCATTTCAGCCAGAACGGCGGGACGGTCGAACCGGGGCTTGAAGCCCCGTTGGAGGTACTAGGCCGGGTGGCGGCCGGTATCGCGGATGAAATGACGTTGAATCTGCATGTCCATCAGTACGTAAATTTCGTGATCTGAACGCACTCGATGCCCTTCACACCGCAATCGATGGCAACGGCCGACCCACCAGTGAATCTCCGCTCAGCGCCTGTTCACTTTTCAACCAGTCGACAAACTGCTGAACGATCTGTACCCGTCTTTTGCGCTGTGGCAGCACGACGTAATAGCCTTGGGCCGAAATCGCCGTGGCTTCAATCGGTCGGCATAACAGGCCCTGATCCAGCAGCGCATCCACCAGATGCCGCCACCCGATGGCGATGCCTTGTCCGCCAATCGCGGCCTGAATCAGCAGCGTGTAATTGTCGAACCGCAGCTGTCCGGGGGCGGGCGCCTGGGGGATGTTCAGCGCCCGGAACACGCCACCCCAGTCGAACCAGTTGTTACTGCCTTCACCGCGCAGGTGCAGCAAGGGAAACGCTTTGAGCGCATCAACCGACAACGGCAGGGCCCGGCCCGCGATCAGCTGCGGGCTGCACACCGGAAACACTTCCTCGTTGAACAACCAATGGCTCTCGCCCTGCTTGAAGCGGCCATCGCCAAACAGCACGGCAACGTCGATATCGGCACGCAGCATGTTGTGGGTGCGCTCGCTGGTAACCAGGCTCACGTCGACGTCCGGATTGCTTTTATGGAAGCGATGCAGCCGGGGCATCAACCAATACGCGGCGAAGGCAAAATCGGTGGCAACCTGCAGCACCTCGTGCTGATGCTGTTCGGTGATGGCGATCAGGCCCGTGTCCATGGATTGCAAGCCGGTCTGCACGTGGCTGAACAGCACCTCACCGGCTTCGGTCAGTTCGATGCCCCGATAAATGCGATCAAACAGACGCGTTGCCAGTTGTTCTTCTAATCTTTTGATTTGCTGGCTAATCGCCGGCTGTGTGGTGCCCAGTTCCACGGCAGCCGCTGTAAAGCTGCGCAGGCGCGCTGCGGCTTCGAATCCACGTAACAGATCAAGCGACATGTCACCAAGCGCATTAAACATAAGCTGGGCTTATCCTAGGCATTGCCGTCTATGGGTTTTACAGTGGGGCTATAGGGTCCCATTCTGAATCAGAGCAATTTCGCATAAATATTCACTATGGATGCAGCGAATACATGAAGCGCAAAAATATACTTTTTATTATGGCCGATCAGATGGCCGCGCCGATGTTGCCGTTTTACGCCTCATCTCCCGTCAAAATGCCGACTCTGAGCCGCCTGGCTGCTGAGGGCGTGGTCTTCGACGCCGCGTACTGCAACAGCCCGCTGTGCGCGCCCTCCCGCTTTACCCTGGTCAGCGGTCAGCTCCCGAGCAAAATCGGCGCCTACGACAACGCGGCCGACTTTCCGGCGGACGTCCCGACGTATGCCCACTATCTGCGTCGCCTCGGTTATCACACCGCCCTGTCGGGCAAGATGCACTTCTGCGGCCCGGATCAGTTGCACGGCTACGAGCAGCGCCTGACCAGCGACATCTATCCTGCCGACTACGGCTGGTCGGTGAACTGGGACGAGCCCGACGTGCGCCCAACCTGGTTTCACAACATGGCCTCGGTGCTGCAAGCCGGGCCTTCGGTGCGCACCAACCAGCTGGATTTCGACGAGGAAGTGGTGTTCAGGGCTCAACAGTATCTGTTCGATCACGTTCGTCAGGATGGCGACCAGCCGTTCTGCCTGACCGTGTCGATGACTCACCCCCACGACCCGTACACGATCCCGAAACACTACTGGGACCTGTACAGCGACGATGACATCCCGATGCCGGCTCAGGCGCCAGCGCAGGAAGATCTGGACCCGCACTCGCAGCGCCTGTTGAAGGTTTACGACCTGTGGGACAAACCTTTGCCGGAACACAAGATCCGTGACGCGCGTCGCGCCTACTTCGGCGCTTGCAGCTACATCGATGACAACGTCGGCAAACTGCTCAAGACCCTTGAAGAAACGGGCCTGGCCGACGACACCATCATCGTGTTCTCCGGCGATCACGGCGACATGCTCGGCGAGCGCGGGCTCTGGTACAAAATGCACTGGTTCGAGATGTCGGCGCGGGTGCCGTTGCTGGTGTACGCTCCGGGGCAATTCCAGGCGGGCCGCGTCACAGCGGCTGTGTCCACTGCCGATTTGCTGCCGACCTTCGTCGAAATGGCGCAAGGCACACTGGACCCATCGCTGCCACTGGACGGCCGCTCGCTCCTGCCGCATTTGCAGGGCCAGGACGGGCACGACGAAGTCTTTGGCGAGTACATGGCTGAAGGCACGATCGGCCCGCTGATGATGATTCGTCGCGGCGATTACAAATTCATCTATTCGGAACAGGACCCGTGTCTGTTGTACGACGTGGCTAACGATCCGAAAGAACAGGAAGAGCTGAGCCAGTCCGAGGCTCATCGCGACCTGTTCGCTGCATTTCTGGCCGAAGCACGGGCCAAATGGGACATTCCGGCGATACACCAACAGGTGCTCGCCAGCCAGCGGCGCAGGCGTTTTGTCGCCCAATCGCTGGCACTCGGCAAGCTGAAGAGTTGGGATCACCAGCCGCTGGTAGACGCCAGTCAGCAATACATGCGCAACCATATCGATCTAGACGATCTGGAGCGCAAGGCCCGTTATCCACAACCTTGAACCCTGCCAACACCTAGAAAACCAAAAAGGGGCACACCATGAAAAAGTTATCCACCGCGCTGGCAGTTGGGGTCATGAGTCTGAGCAGCGTTGTCGCACATGCCGCTGACTCGGCCAGCTGCAGCACAGTAAAAATGGCGGATCCGGGCTGGAGCGACATCGCTGCAACCAACGCCATCACCGGGTTTTTACTCAGCGGCATGGGTTACAAGGCGAAGGTCGATACCCTGGCGGTCCCGATTGCCTATGGTGGCCTCAAGGACGGGCAAATGGACGTGTTTCTGGGCAACTGGATGCCGGCGCAGCAGGGCTTTTACGACAAATTCATCGCGACCGGCGATGTGACGCAATACCAGAAGAACCTGGAAGGCACCGAGTTCACCCTGGCCGTTCCGGATTACGTCTATGACGCAGGCGTGCATGATTTTGCCGACCTGAACAAGTTCGCCGACAAATTCCACAAGAAGATCTACGGCATCGGCTCGGGCGCTCCGGCCAACCTGTCGTTGCAGGAAATCATCAAGAAAAACGAGTTCAGCCTGGGTGAATGGAAGCTGGTGGAGTCCAGTGAACAGGCGATGCTGGCTGAAGTGCAGCGCAACGTGAAGAAGAAGGAATTCGTGGTCTTCCTCGGCTGGACACCGCACCCGATGAACGTGCAGATCAAAGGCATGCACTACTTGAAGGGCGGCGAGAAATACTTCGGCGACACCGGCAGCGTCTACACCGTGACCCGCAAAGGCTATGCCGACGCCTGCCCGAATGTGGGCAAGCTGCTGTCCAACCTGACGTTCACCCAGGACATGGAAAACTCCATCATGAAAACCGTGGTGGACACCAAAGTCAGCAACACCGAAGCCGCCAAAACCTGGATCAAGGCCAACCCGGCGACCTTGGAGAAGTGGCTGGATGGCGTGAAGACGCTGGACGACAAGGATGCGTTGGCGGCGGTGAAAGCCAAGTTGTAACAAGAGGCCTGTAGGAGCGCGCTTGCCCGCGATAGCGTTTCGTCAGTCGACAAAAACGTCGCCGACAGATCGCATTCGCGGGCAAGCGCGCTCCTACAGGGTGCCTTACGCAGCTGCCAATAACCGTCGCAACTCAGCCAATACAGGCGCCGACTTCGGGCGTACACCACGCCACTGCAGAAAGGCTTCGGCCGCCTGCTCCACCAGCATGCCCAGACCATCCACGGCTTGACCGGCATTGTGCTCGGCTGCCCAGCGGCAGAACGCTGTCGGCTCGTTGCCGTACATCATGTCGTAGCAGAAAGTTTCGCCGGGATGAATGAGACCTGACGCAATGGCCGGCAACTCGCCTGAGAGGCTGGCCGATGTGGCGTTGATGATGATGTCTACCGGTTCTTCCAGCCAATCGAAACCACTCGGGAACACCGGTCCAAGATCGGAAAATTCTTTCGCCAGCTGTTCTGCTTTCTCCACCGTGCGGTTGGCGATGACGATCACCTCTGGCTGCTCGGCCAGCAGAGGCTCCAGCGCGCCACGCACCGCACCGCCTGCACCCAGCACCAGGACGCGTTTGCCCTTCAGGGTGACGCCGTGATTGACCGTCAGATCGCGCACCAGCCCTGCGCCATCGGTGTTGTCACCACGGAGGCTGCCGTCGGGCAGTTTGATCAGGGTATTGACCGCGCCGGCGCGCTGAGCGCGTTCAGTCAGGCTGTCGGCCAGTCGAAATGCCTGCTCCTTGAACGGCACCGTTACGTTGGCGCCAAGGCCGTGCTGGAAAAAGGCGGTGGCGAACGCAGTGAAATCATCCAGCGGCGCCAGAGAGGTAGTGTATTCAAGGACCTGGCCGGTTTGCTCGGCGAACAGGCGATGAATCAGCGGCGACTTGCTGTGCCCGATGGGGTTACCGAAGACGACGTACTGGTCAGTCATTTGCCTTGCGCCTCACCCAGCCAGTCCCGATCCTGCAAAAAGTAGTCGGTCAGACGAGCTTCTTCGCTGCCCGGCGCGGCTTTCCAGTCATAACCCCAACGCACTTGCGGGGGCAGCGACATCAGGATCGATTCGGTACGCCCGCCCGATTGCAGGCCAAACAGCGTGCCGCGGTCGTACACCAGGTTGAACTCGACGTAGCGCCCCCGACGGAATTCCTGAAACTCCCGTTGTTGAGCCGTATATGTCGCCGCCTTGCGACGCTGGACGATGGGCAGGTACGCGTCGATGAATGCATCGCCGATGGCCCGCAGAAACGCGAAGCTGGTGTCGAAGTCCCACTCGTTCAGGTCATCGAAAAACAGTCCGCCCACGCCCCGGGGCTCATCGCGGTGTTTGATGTGGAAGTAGGTGTCGCACCACGCCTTGTAACGCGGGTAAACATCGGCACCGAACGGCGCGCAAGCCTGTTCGGCCACGCGGTGCCAGTGAACGCAGTCCTCCTCAACGCCGTAGTAAGGCGTCAGGTCGAAGCCGCCACCAAACCACCAGACCGGTTCTTCACCTTCTTTTTCGGCGATGAAGAAACGCACGTTGGCATGAGCGGTCGGAACATGAGGGTTGTGAGGATGCATGACCAGCGAGACGCCCAGCGCTTCGAAGCCACGCCCGGCCAGTTCAGGCCGATGTGCGCTGGCCGATGGTGGGAGACCGGCGCCGAAGACGTGGGAGAAATTGACCCCGCCTTTTTCGATCAGTTGGCCGTTCTCCAGCACACGGGTGCGTCCGCCGCCGCCCGCCGGCCGTGTCCAGGCATCTTCGACGAACAGCGCGCGACCGTCTTCCTGCTCCAGGGCAGCGCAGATCCGGTCTTGCAGGTCGAGCAGGTAGGCTTTGACGGCGTGGGTGCGTGTGGACATGGCAGTACCTTCGTATCGAGCGCCTGAAACTGAATGGCCGGGCAGCGCGTTGGAAAATGGGCCGCCTGAACCAACGCAGCCTTCCAGCCCGCAGCCCTAGTAAACCAAGCGCAGCGGCAAAATTGGCGCGTAGCATAACACCCGCCCGCCGGCCGCCGCTGTTGACGCAGATCAAACGAAGGAGTCCGATAGAACCCTTTCGCACTTGTTCGGACCACGACGGAGAAAGCACATGGCAAAGCGTATCCAGTTCCGCACCCACGGCGGCCCTGAAGTCCTTGAGTACGTCGACTTCGAGCCGGCGGCACCCGGGCCCAATCAGGTGCTCGTGCGCAACAAAGCGATTGGCGTCAACTTCATCGAAACCTATTTCCGCACCGGACTTTATCCACCGCCGTCGATGCCTTCAGGCCTGGGCAACGAAGGGGCAGGGGTGGTCGAGGCGGTTGGCGGGGAAGTGACCCACGTGAAAGTCGGCGACCGGGTGGCCTATGGCACCGGCCCGCTGGGCAGCTACGGCGAGGTCCATCTGATACCCGAAGCCAATCTGGCGAAACTGCCGGACGACATCAGTTTCGAGCAAGCCGCTGCCGTGATGCTCAAGGGCCTGACCGTGCAGTACCTGTTTCGCCAGACCTACGAAATCCGCCCCGAAGAAATCATTCTGTTCCACGCGGCCGCCGGTGGTGTGGGTTCCATTGCCTGCCAGTGGGCCAGCGCGTTGGGGGTCAAACTCATCGGCACGGTCAGCTCGGCCGAAAAGGCTGCCCATGCCAAAGCGTTGGGTGCATGGGAGATCATCGACTACAGCAAGGAAGACGTAGCCAAGCGCGTGCTTGAACTGACTGACGGGAAAAAAGTGTCGGTGGTGTACGACGGCGTCGGCAAGGACACGTGGGAAACGTCGCTTAATTGCCTGGAATTGCGCGGCTTGTTAGTCAGCTTCGGCAATGCGTCCGGGCCGGTCTCAGGCGTGAACCTGCAGATTCTCGCGCAGAAGGGGTCGCTCTACGTGACACGTCCGACACTGGGCTCGTACGCCAACAGCCAGGAAACGCTGCAGGCCATGGCGGACGAGGTGTTCGGCATGGTATCGAGCGGCAAGGTGAAGGTCGACGATATCCAGCAGTACGCGCTCAAGGATGCCGGCAAGGCGCAGACCGAGTTGTCAGCGCGGCGCACGACGGGGTCGATGATTTTGATTCCGTAACGCAGATATTCTGTAGGAGCCAACTTGGCGAAGCGGCGTACGCAGAGTCTCAGCGATGACGCTTCGCGAACAAGTTCGCTCCTACAGAGGCAAGCCCGTGTCAGCCCTGCCGCACTACATTCGCCGTCACCAGGTCCCGGATAACGCTGGGGTTACGTCGCCCGCCCAGGCTCCCGCCCAGCACCATGTCCAGTTGCTCGTGGAAATACTGCTCCACTCGCAGCCGACTGCGGGCAGCGGGCCGTCCGGTGGGGTTCGCCGAGGTGGACACCAGCGGCCCGGTCAACGCACATAACTCACGCACCTGTGGGTGATCGCTGACCCGCAGCGCCACGGTTTCATGCCCGCCCGTGATCCAGTCGGGCAACAAATTCTGATGCGGGACCAGCCACGTGTTCGGGCCAGGCCAGGTACTGGCCATGCGATCAAGCCAAAGCTCGGGGAAATCATCGAACAGGAAATCAAACTGGCGGATGTTGTCTGCGATCAGAATCAGCCCTTTCTCCACCGGCCGGGCCTTGATGGCCAGCAGCCGATACACCGCCTCCGGGTCCCATGGATCACAGCCCAATCCCCACACCGCTTCGGTTGGATAGGCAATCACGGCACCGGCCCGGATTTCTCGTGCGGCTTGCTGCACACGCCAACTGCTGACCATCGTGCTCTCTCCATACAAAGCTGGCGGCCAGTTTAACCTCACGGCGCCCGGCCAAACCATCGTCCCGCCTCGCAGGCAATGCTTCCGTCCAGCTCAAGCTCGGTCAGTGCCGCCAGCACTTTGGGCAACGGCCAGCCGCTGGACAGGGCCAACGCTTCACTGGTGTGGGGCGCCGCGTGCAGCAAGGCGAGCAACGGATGGGCGGCCGGCTTGGGTGCCGGCGCAGCGCTGTCGTTGGACGGCGGCAGCACCTGCCATCCCCGCAGGCCTTCCATGATGTGGTCGACCGTCTCCACCAGCGTGGCTCCGTCGCGAATCAATTGGTGACAGCCGCGTGCGCCGGGGTGATGAATCGATCCTGGAATGGCGTACACCTCCCGCCCCTGCTCGGCGGCCAGACGCGCGGTGATCAACGATCCGCTGGCGACGCTGGCCTCAACCACCAGTACACCCAAGGACAAGCCGCTGATGATTCGATTGCGCCGAGGAAAGTTGCTGGCATGGGGGCCAGCGTCCAGCGGCAGCTCTGAAACGACGGCGCTACCTTGGGCAACCATCGCCGCCGCCAGAGCTGTGTGGCGCTGTGGATAAAGTTTTTCGATGCCTGTTCCCAAGACCCCGATCGTGGCGCCGCCCACGTCCAATGCGCCTTGGTGCGCCGCGCCGTCAATGCCCAGCGCCAAGCCACTGGTGATGACAAATCCGGCCCCTGCCAGACTGCGCGCAAACGCCGCTGCGGTGTCCATTCCAGGTTTGGACGCACGGCGGCTGCCGACCATGCCCAGCTGTGGGCGGTCCAGCAGACCAGGGTTGCCAGCGATGAACAGAAGGGGTGGCGGATCGGGTATTTCGGCGAGCAGCGCGGGATAGGACGGGTCGTCCCACATCAACAAATGCTGGTCCGGACGCTCTAACCAGGCCATTGCGGCGCTGGCGCCGTCCCTTACATCCGGATTGCGACGGGCCTCTGCGGAGGCCGTCGGTACCCCCAACGCACGCCATGCCGAGGCAGGCGCACTGAGGGCGGCGGACGCACCACCGAAGGCATCGATCAGTTTATGAAAGCGTTTCGGACCGATTTCCGGAAGCCTGTGCAGGCGCAGGCGGGCTTCCAGTTCGGCAGGCGAGGGGGCAGCGTTTTCAAACAACGGCATAAGATCTTCCTTGATCTTCGGCCCTCCGAAAGGGAGGAGCAACCTGTGGATAACTCTGTTGACAACAATTAAACAAGTGAAGCACTGCGGTGGAAAAAAGCCTGCCGAACCTGATACATAGCGTTACGGATTGCGCACCTTGTCCAGTACCGCCAAAGATCTGGTCGCGTGCAACACCAGCCCATAACTCAACTTTTCGTACGTGCGGAATATCATCAGCTCGCCCGCACGTTCGTCAGGGATTTTGACTTCGTCGCCGCTGACGCGATCCCGGACATGCTCTCCGGTCTTGTAGATCGCCAGCACGTTGCCGTCCATCAGACCGTCACGCTTGCCCCGGTCAATCGTCACAACGTCATATTCACCGATCTGCGTGACCCCGCGTGGCACGTCAAGGATCAGGCCTTCAATCGGCATGGACGGGGCGCTGGGCATGAAGGTCGAATTGATGGCGTGCTCTTCGCTGACAAACAATCTGTCGCCAAGGCGCACTTCCTGGGTCGAACGCTGCAATTGCAAGGTGGCGATATCGCCTTCACTGGAGACGATTTCACCGCCGCCGATGTCGTCTGCGTTGATCCCGAGAACCTCACGGGTGTCCGGGTCGATGTAGGTTTTGCCCTGGCGGAAAATACCGTAGCCGGTGTGCTCCTGATCGAAGACGCCTCGGGCGTAGATCCGATCACCCATGCCGCTGAGTACGCGCTCGGCGTTACCCGCAACGATGTAAGGCGCCCGGTCGAACTGCTGCGGCGTGTCGATGATCCGGTTTTTCAGCAGGAACGCATTGATCGCGCCCAACGGGATGCTGGGAATCGCGTCGGCCACCGGGCTGCTGCGCACGCGTGGCGACAGCTTGATGGTCCCCCGGGACTCGCCCCGGTTCAGGGTAATGCGCGGCTGGCCGTCAACGTACGTGAGGGTCAGTACGTCACCGGGGTAAATCAGGTCCGGGTCGTGGACCTGCGGATTGGCCCGCCAGATCTCCGGCCACTTCCATGGCTGACTGAGAAATTTGCCCGAAATGCCCCAGAGCGTGTCGCCAGCGACAACGGTATAACGCTCGGGATGGCCTTCCTTCAATTGTACTTGCGCCTGAACAAGGCCAGTCGCGGCCAACAGCAGCAGGGCGAGTAGTGATTTCCTCATGCGGTGAATCCCTTTATCATGTTGGCTTCGCGTGAATCATGGAGTCTTGCGAGACTTCTTTTTTACAAGGACTGCCCGCTTGTGACGTCCCAAGCCTAGCAGCCGATTTTGACTTTACCCTACAAGTGCAGCGCTCACGTATATGGCCATTTTAAACATCCTCGAATTTCCCGACCCGCGCCTGCGTACCCTTGCCAAGCCGGTGACTGTGGTCGACGACAGCGTTCGCCAGTTGGTCGACGACATGTTTGAAACCATGTACGAAGCCCCTGGCATCGGTCTGGCGGCGACCCAGGTCAATGTTCACAAACGCATCGTGGTCATGGACCTGAGCGAGGACCGCAGCGACCCGCGCGTCTTAATCAACCCCGAGTTCGAAACCCTGACCGACGAGATGGAACAATATCAGGAAGGCTGCCTTTCCGTGCCGGGCTTCTATGAGAACGTAGATCGGCCGCAGAAGGTAAAAGTCAAGGCGCTCGATCGCAATGGCCAGCCCTATGAGCTCATTGCCGAAGGTCTGCTCGCGGTGTGCATCCAGCACGAATGCGATCACCTGAACGGCAAGCTGTTCGTCGACTACCTGTCCAACCTCAAGCGTGACCGGATCAAGAAAAAGCTCGAAAAGCTGCACAAGCAGAACGCTTGATCCAACGCGCCACCTCCCTCATGTAGGAGCGCGCTTGCCCGCGATTGCAGTGTGACAGTCACCTTCCCATGTCAGACCAGCCAAATCGCGGGCAAGCGCGCTCCTACCGTAAACATTCCTACGAGAAGCCCATGACCGAGCCCTTGCGCATTGTCTTTGCCGGCACCCCCGAATTTGCCGCCGAACACTTGAAAGCCCTGCTCGACAGTCCCTACGAAGTGATCGCGGTGTACACCCAGCCCGATCGCCCGGCGGGCCGAGGCCAAAAGCTGATGCCCAGTCCGGTCAAGCAACTCGCCCTGCAACACAACATCCCCGTCCTGCAACCGCCGACCCTGCGTGACACAGCAGCCCAGAATGAACTTGCAGCGCTTAAGCCTGACCTGCTGGTCGTGGTTGCCTACGGCCTGATCCTGCCGCAAGCAGTACTGGACATCCCGCGTCTGGGTTGTATCAACAGCCATGCTTCGCTGCTGCCACGCTGGCGCGGGGCGGCGCCGATCCAGCGCGCGGTGCAAGCCGGTGATGCAGAAAGCGGCGTGACCGTCATGCGCATGGAGGCGGGTCTTGATACCGGCCCGATGTTGCTCAAGGTTACAACCCCGATCACCGCGCAAGACACCGGTGGCACGCTGCATGATCGTCTGGCTGAACTCGGTCCACCGGCCGTGGTGCGAGCCATCGCCGGGTTGGCGGCCGGTGCACTGGTCGATGAAGTGCAGGACGACACCCTTGCCACCTACGCTCACAAGCTCAATAAAGACGAAGCACGCATTGACTGGACCCGGCCCGCCGAAGAGCTTGAGCGTCTGGTCCGCGCGTTCAACCCCTGGCCCATCTGTCACAGCACGCTGAACGGCGAAGCACTCAAAGTGCTGGCGGCCGACCTCAGTGAAGGCGCGGGCGAACCCGGCACGATCCTCAACGCCAGCAAAGACGGCCTCGTCATCGCCTGTGGGCAACAGGCTTTGCGCCTGACGCGCCTGCAACTGCCGGGCGGCAAACCCCTGAATTTCGCTGACCTGTACAACAGCCGCCGCGAGAAATTCGCCCTCGGCACCGTGCTCGGTCAATCGGTAGATGCCCAATGAACCCGCGCCTTGCCGCCGCCAAAGCGCTCGCCACCGTTCTCAGCGGCAAGGCTTCGCTCAACAGCTCCCTGCCCAAGCAACTGGATAACGTCGATGATCGAGATCGCGGCCTGACTCAGGACTTGGCATTTGGAACGGCTCGTTGGGAGCCCAGGCTTTCTGCGCTGGCTGCCAAACTGTTGCAAAAGCCTTTCAAAGCCGCCGACAACGATGTCCAGGCACTGCTGCTGGTCGGCTTGTATCAGCTGTTTTATTCGCGCATTCCGGCTCACGCCGCCATTGGCGAGACGGTTGGTTGCGCGGACAAACTGAAAAAGCCCTGGGCCAAGGCGCTGCTCAATGCGGTGTTGCGCCGGGCTCAGCGTGAAGGCGAAGCGCTGCTGACGGAGCTGGAACACGACCCTGTGGTCCGCACGGCGCACCCTCGCTGGCTGCAAAAAGCATTGAAAGCCGCCTGGCCCAAACAGTGGGAAGACATTTGCGCCGCAAACAATGCGCACCCGCCGATGATTTTGCGGGTCAATCGCCGGCACAAGACTCGTGAGCAGTACTTGCAACTGCTGCTGGACGCAGGCGTTCAGGCTACCGCCACAGCCTTCAGTCAGGACGGCATCGTGTTGACCGAGCCGGGTGATGTGCGCGGGCTGCCGGGATTCAACGAAGGCTGGATCAGCGTTCAGGACGAAGCGGCCCAATTGGCCGCCGACTTGATGGAGCTGGCGCCGGGGCAACGGGTGCTGGATGCGTGCTGTGCGCCGGGGGGCAAAACCTGCCACTTGCTGGAAGTGCAGAAGAACCTGGCTGGCGTCGTCGCCGTGGACCTTGAAGCCAAGCGCATGGTGCGGGTGCAGGAGAACCTCAACCGTCTGGGCCTGAGCGCAGAGCTGATCGCGGCCGATGCCCGAGCCACCGATCATTGGTGGGACGGCAAGCCGTTCGACCGCATTTTGCTGGACGCGCCGTGTTCGGCAACGGGCGTTATCCGACGCCATCCGGATATCAAGCTGACGCGTCAGGCAGATGACATCCCGGCCCTCGCTACACTTCAAGGTGAATTGCTCGATGCGCTGTGGCCGACGCTGCAGGTGGGGGGCATCTTGCTGTACGCCACCTGCTCTACGTTGCCGGCCGAAAACTCGGAAGTCATCGCAGCGTTTCTTGCTCGCACCTCGGGCGCACGAGAACTGGACATCGCCGGGCAGAACGGTAACCCGCCGCCCGGCCTCAAACAGCCCCATGGGCGTCAGTTACTCGCTCAGCAGGGCGGGCATGATGGCTTTTATTACGCCAAGCTGATCAAGATCGCGGCTGGCTGATACGAGCCCTGTAGGAGCGCGCTTGCCCGCGATGGGGGCTTATCCGCTGCGCACATGCCAACTGATCCGACGCCATCGCGGGCAAGCGCGCTCCTACAAAAATGTCCGGCAGATCCAAACACAATTTCATGGAGAGAGACTGATTGAAAATCATCATTCTCGGCGCAGGGCAGGTTGGCGGAACGCTGGCCGAGCACCTGGCCAGCGAAGCGAATGACATCACGGTGGTCGACACTGACGGCGACCGCCTGCGCGACCTGGGAGATCGCCTGGACATTCGCACGGTGCAGGGCCGTGGCTCGTTTCCCAACGTGCTGCGTCAGGCCGGCGCCGACGATGCAGACATGTTGGTGGCCGTGACCAGCAGCGACGAAACCAACATGATTGCCTGCCAGGTGGCGTTCACGTTGTTCCACACCCCGACCAAGATCGCCCGCATCCGCGAAGCCGCCTATCTGACGCGCGCCGGAATGTTCGAGAACGCGGCCATTCCAGTGGATGTGCTGATCAGTCCGGAACAGGTGGTGACCAATTACATCAAGCGCCTGATCGAGTACCCCAGCGCCTTGCAGGTGATCGACTTCGCGGGCGGCAAGGTGCAACTGGTGGCGGTCAAGGCCTACTACGGCGGGCCATTGGTGGGTCAGCAACTGCGCCAGCTGCGCGAGCACATGCCCAACGTCGACACACGGGTTGCGGCCATTTTCCGGCGTGATCGTCCGATCATTCCTCAGGGCGATACCGTTATCGAAGCCGATGACGAAGTCTTTTTCATCGCCGCCAAAGCGCACATCCGCTCCGTGATGGGGGAAATGCGCCGACTGGACGTGAGCTACAAACGGATCATCATTGCGGGCGGCGGGCACATCGGTGAGCGACTGGCCGAAGCGATCGAAAACCGCTACCAGGTCAAGATCATCGAGATGAATCCAGCGCGCTGCCGCTATTTGTCGGACACCTTGAACAACACCGTGATCCTGCAGGGCAGCGCGTCGGACCGCGATCTGTTGATGGAAGAAAACATCGACAACGCCGACCTGTTTCTCGCGCTGACCAACGACGATGAAGCCAACATCATGTCGTCGTTGCTGGCCAAGCGGCTCGGCGCAAAGAAGGTGATGACGATCATCAATAACCCGGCCTACGTGGACCTTGTCCAGGGCGGGGAAATCGACATTGCCGTGAGCCCGCAGCTGGCCACCATCGGCACGTTGCTCGCCCACGTACGGCGGGGCGATATCGTCAGCGTGCATTCATTGCGCCGCGGGGCGGCGGAAGCGATTGAAATCGTGGCCCATGGCGACTCCAGGTCGAGCAAGGTGATCGGCCGCGCCATCAGGGACATCGAACTGCCGTCAGGCACCACCATCGGCGCGATTACCCGGGGGGAAGATGTACTCATCGCCCACGACGCGACGGTGATCGAGTCCGGCGATCACGTGGTCATGTTCCTTGTGGATAAAAAGTACATTCGGGATGTTGAACGGCTGTTTCAGGTGGGGTTGAGCTTTTTCTAACGTCCTGGCGAGTGTTGGAGCGAGGCTTGCCCGCGAAGCTAGCGACGCGGAGTGCCAGGCAACCGATGGCGCAGCTTCGCGAGCAAGCTCGGCTCCAACAGAACACGCCGTCCCATCCAGATGAGAAAGGCGGCTCGAATCAATACCACCGCGCCTCGCCGGCCGGGCGCTTCTTGAAGCGCTTCATCGTCCACATGTATTGGCTTGGGTAAGCCCGCACGTATTTTTCGACGACTTTGCTCATGGCCGCCGCCGAGGTTTCGGCGTCAGTGCTGTACATGGCCTCTGGCGCCGCTTCTAGCACCACTTTGTAGCCCGAACCGTCGTCGAGTCGCATGGCATGCAGGAATACCCCCACCGCCTTGCCGCCCGCGAGCATGTTGGGGACGAACTTGCTGGTCAGCGCCACCGTCCCACAAAACGGTACGAAAATGCCTGCCGACTCCGAGGGCTCCGGGTCCGCAGGAATGCCGACCGAACCGCCTTTGCGCACTTCCTTGATCACGCTGAGAATACCTTCCTTGGTGGAGGCGGCCACGCGGTTGCCCAGTTGCACGCGCTGTTTGCGCAGCAGATCGTCCACCGCCTTTAGCTTGGGCGGGCGATAAAAGATGATCGGTTTGCACTGGCTGCAGTAGAAGTGGTTGAGCACTTCCCAGTTGCCCAGGTGACTGGTGATGCCGACCACACCCTTGCCGGACGCCAACGCTGCGGTCAGCACTTCAAGGCCTTCGACTTCGCGCACCAGATTGATGGATTTCTGCGCCGGCCAGATCCAGGCGCAGGCGCTTTCGGTCAGCGTCTTGCCGATGTCCATAAGGCTGCGGCCGACCAGCGCCTCAAGCTCCTGAGCGTTGAGCTCGGGGAAGCATTTGGACAGGTTGATCCGCGCCACTTCACGAGACCGATTGGGCAGTTTCCACATCAGCCAGCCGATGGCGGTGCCGACCGCTTGCACGGCGCGCCACGGCAACAGCGCAAACAGACGCAACGCGCCGACCATCACGGCGCCTTTGAACTTATCCACAGATCACTCCTGAACACATGAGGCGGGCATTGTAACCATCACAGCGCCAGGGCTGCGTACTGATCGCAATCGACGGTGTGGTCCATGACCATGCCGGTAGCTTGCATGTACGCGTAGCAAATGGTCGGACCGACAAAGGTAAAGCCGGCCTTTTTCAGGGCCTTGCTCATCGCCTCGGCTTCAGGGGTGATGGCCGGGACTTCACTGCGGTCCCTGAAATGATTGATCTTCGGTACACCCCCGACAAATGACCACACGAACGACACCGGGTCTTCCAGCTTCAACCATGCCTGGGCGTTGCGCCGCGCGGCATTGAGTTTGAGGCGGTTGCGCACGATGCCGGGTTCGGACATCAAGGCTTCGATGTGCGCGTCGGTCATTTGCGCCACGCGCTGGACGTCGAAGCCGAACAGGACTTCACGGTAGCGGGCGCGTTTCTTCAAAATCGTGATCCATGACAACCCGGCCTGGAACCCTTCGAGCAAGAGGAACTCGAAGAGCATCTGCGCGTCGCGCAACGGCACGCCCCACTCCTGATCGTGATAGGCCATATAAAGAGGGTCTTCGTTGCACCAAAAGCAGCGTGGCATAGGGCTCCAAGGGTGGAGGCGCGACCGAATCGGGTATACTCCCGCACTTTAAATCGCAGCCCCAGTACAGGTGAATTTCGTGAGCCAGCCTACGCCAGCCGTGCGTACCTTCCAAGACTTGATCCTCGCCCTCCAGCAATACTGGGCTGAGCAAGGTTGCGTGGTACTTCAGCCCTACGATATGGAAGTGGGCGCCGGCACTTTCCACACTGCCACGTTTCTGCGCGCCATCGGCCCGGAAACCTGGAACGCAGCCTACGTACAACCGAGCCGTCGTCCTACCGATGGCCGTTATGGCGAAAACCCGAACCGCCTGCAGCACTACTATCAGTTCCAAGTCGTTCTCAAGCCCAACCCGGACAACTTCCAGGAGCTGTACCTCGGCTCGTTGAAGCATGTCGGTCTGGACCCGCTGGTCCACGACGTGCGCTTTGTCGAAGACAACTGGGAATCGCCGACGCTGGGCGCCTGGGGCATGGGCTGGGAAATCTGGCTCAACGGCATGGAAGTCTCGCAGTTCACCTATTTCCAGCAGGCAGGCGGCATCGAGTGCTACCCGGTTACCGGTGAGATCACCTACGGCCTCGAACGCCTGGCGATGTACCTGCAAAACGTGGACTCGGTCTACGACCTGGTCTGGGCCGACGGCCCTTTCGGGCGCGTGACGTACGGCGACGTGTTCCACCAGAACGAAGTGGAGCAATCGACCTACAACTTCGAGCAGGCGAACGTCGACAAACTGTTTGAGCTGTTCGACTTCTATGAAAGCGAAGCCAAGCGCCTGATCGAACTCGATCAACCGCTGCCGCTGCCGAGCTATGAAATGGTCCTCAAGGCCTCGCACACCTTCAACTTGCTGGATGCCCGTCGTGCGATCTCCGTGACGGCGCGTCAGCAGTACATCCTGCGCGTGCGTACTTTGGCGCGCTCCGTGGCCCAGGCGTACCTGATGGCGCGGGCACGGCTCGGCTTCCCGATGGCACCCCCTGATCTACGTGACGAAGTGTTGGCTAAGCTGGAGGCTGCGCAATGAGTGCTCAAGATTTCCTGGTTGAATTGGGCACCGAAGAACTGCCACCCAAAGCGCTGAGCGTGCTGGGCGATGCCTTCCTGGCCGGTGTCGAAAAAGGCTTGCTGGCGGCAGGGCTGACCTACAGCGCCAAGCAGGTGTTCGCCGCGCCACGGCGTCTGGCGGTGTTGATCACCGAGCTGGCGACCCAGCAACCCGACCGCAGCGTGACCCTTGATGGCCCGCCACGTCAGGCGGCCTTCGACGCTGAAGGCAATCCGACCCAGGCGGCTCTGGGCTTTGCCAAGAAGTGCGGTGTCGACCTCAGCGAGATCGATCAAAGCGGCCCGAAACTGCGCTACAGCCAAAGCATTGCCGGCAAAACCACAACCAGCCTGTTGCCGACCATCATTGAAGACTCATTGAACGACTTGCCTATCCCCAAGCGAATGCGCTGGGGTGCTCGCAAGGAAGAGTTCGTGCGTCCAACCCAGTGGCTGGTGATGCTATTCGGCGAGCACGTTGTCGACTGTACGATCCTGGCGCAAACCGCCGGCAGGGAATCGCGCGGCCACCGTTTCCATCATCCGGAAACAGTGCGCATCACATCACCCGCCAGCTACCTCACTGACCTGCGTGCGGCGTATGTGCTGGCAGATTTCAACGAGCGTCGTCAGCTGATCGGCAAGCGTATCGAAGAACTCGCCACTGAGTACGAAGGGACTGCCATCGTGCCGCCCGCGCTGCTGGACGAGGTGACCGCGCTGGTTGAGTGGCCGGTTCCGTTGGTCTGCTCGTTCGAAGAGCGTTTCCTCGACGTGCCGCAGGAAGCACTGATCATCACGATGCAGGACAACCAGAAGTATTTCTGCCTGCTGGATGCCGAAGGCAAGTTGCTCCCGCGTTTTATCACCGTGGCCAACATCGAGAGCAAGGACCCATCGCAGATCGTGCTGGGCAACGAGAAAGTCGTTCGCCCGCGCCTGACCGATGCCGAGTTCTTCTATAAGCAGGACAAGAAGCAGAAGCTGGAGACATTCAACCAGCGTCTGCAGAACGTAGTGTTCCAGGCGCAACTGGGCACTGTGTTCGACAAGGCCGAGCGCGTTTCCAAGCTGGCCGCATTCATCGCCCCACGTATTGGCGGCGACGCCCAACGCGCCGCACGTGCAGGTCTGTTGTCAAAGTGCGACCTGGCCACCGAGATGGTCGGCGAATTTCCAGAAATGCAGGGTGTTGCCGGTTACTACTACGCTTTGGCCGACGGCGAGCCCGAAGATGTCGCCCTGGCACTCAACGAGCAGTACATGCCACGCGGTGCCGGCGCTGAACTGCCAACCACGCTGACTGGTGCTGCGGTGGCGATCGCCGACAAGCTGGACACTTTGGTCGGCATCTTCGGCATCGGCATGTTGCCCACCGGCAGCAAAGACCCGTACGCCCTGCGCCGTGCTGCGCTGGGTATCCTGCGCATCCTGATCGAGAAGAAACTGGACCTCGACCTGATCAAGACGGTGCAATTCGCGGTTGCTCAGTTCGGCACCAAAATCAAACCCGCAGGTTTGCCGGAGCAGGTGCTTGAGTTCGTGTTCGACCGCTTGCGGGCGCGTTACGAAGACGAAGGTGTGGACGTGTCGGTGTACCTCTCGGTGCGTGCGCTGCAACCGGCTTCCGCACTGGATTTCGATCAGCGGGTGCAGGCGGTTCAGGCCTTCCGGAAATTGCCGGAAGCGGCGGCGCTGGCAGCGGTGAACAAACGGGTATCGAACCTGTTGGGCAAAGCCGAAGGCAGCATCGCCAGCACGGTAGAGCCCAAGTACTTCGACAACGCCAACGAGTTCTCACTGTACTCAGCTATCCAGCAAGCCGATCAAGCGGTACAGCCGATGGCCGCGCAACGTCAGTACAGCGAATCGCTGGCACGTCTGGCGGCGCTGCGTGAACCTGTCGATGCCTTCTTTGAAGCGGTGATGGTCAATGCCGAAGACGCGAGCGTGCGCGCCAACCGTTATGCGTTGCTGGCGCGTTTGCGAGGGCTGTTCCTGGGCGTTGCTGACATTTCCTTGTTGAGCTGATGGGGGACCGCGACAAGTGAAACTGCTGATTCTCGATCGGGACGGGGTGATCAACCAGGACTCCGATGCCTACATCAAGTCGGTCGCGGAATGGATTCCGATTCCCGGTTCGATCGAGGCGATTGCGCAGTTGAGTAAAGCCGGCTGGACCGTGGCGGTTGCCACTAACCAGTCCGGCATTGCTCGCGGTTACTACGATCAAGCGACCCTGGACGCAATGCATGCACGGCTGCGCACCTTGGTGGCGAAGCAGGGCGGCGACGTCGGGTTGATCGTTTACTGCCCTCACGGCCCTGACGAAGGCTGCGACTGTCGCAAACCCAGGCCCGGCATGCTGCACACCATCGCCAGGCATTACGCCGTGGCATTACCCGGCGTGTGGTTTGTGGGAGACAGCAAGGGTGACCTGGACGCAGCGCTGGCCGTCGACTGTCAGCCCGTGTTGGTAATGACGGGCAAAGGCCACAAGACGCGGAGCGCTTCAGTGCCTGCGGGCACGTTGATATTTGATGATCTGGCGGCGGTTGCTGCAGAACTTATCCACACTCACGCACCGCTGAACGGCTAGCCGGTCGCTCAACGGTGCGCAACACTCGGGCAACGCCCGTACGGTAAACGCTGCTATGTCGATGATGCGGGCAATCAGGCTCTTTTTCTTTTACCTGCTGCTGGGCAGTACCGCCTTGCTGTGGTGCTCGCTGAGTTTTTTCGTCGCGCCGTTCATGTCCTTTCGCGTTCGGTATCGGTTCATCAATGTCTATTGGTGCCGGTGTGCGCTGTGGCTGACGCGCGTCATGCTCAATATCAAGGTTGAAGTCATCGGTCAGGAAAACGTGCCGAGCACCCCTTGCGTGATTGTGTCCAATCACCAGAGCACATGGGAGACGTTCTTTCTGTCTGCGCATTTTCAGCCGCTGAGCCAGGTGCTCAAGCGTGAGCTGCTTTACGTTCCGTTCTTTGGCTGGGCGATGGCGATGCTGCGCCCGATTGCGATCAATCGCGACAATCCCAAAGCTGCACTCAAAGAAGTGGCGAAGAAGGGTCACGAGCTTCTGAAGGATGGCGTCTGGGTACTTATCTTTCCTGAAGGCACCCGCGTTCCCTACGGTCAGATCGGAAAGTTCTCACGTAGCGGATCGGCGTTGGCGGTCAACGCCGAGTTACCTGTCCTGCCGGTCGCCCACAACGCCGGACGTTTCTGGCCCAAGGAAGGCTGGGGCAAGATCCCGGGAACGATCCAGGTCGTGATTGGCGAACCCATGTACGCGGAGGGCACGGGACCGCGCGCCATCGCCGCATTGAATGACCGCGTGGCCGCCTGGAATGAAGCGACACAGAAGGCACTGGGGTCACCCGTATTGCCTGTTGCTGTCCCCGAGAAAACTCCGGTGTAGTTCTGTGGATATCCTGTGCACTGTTTTTGTCGGTTTTTAAATTAACCGCTGTAATACGCTAATTTTCCTACTTATTTCCCAACACGATTAGCAGACCGAAAACGTGCATAAGTTTTAATACTCATGCCGTTTTCGGCCTGATATCCGTCGTAAAACACTGTGCTTGAGCCTTGCTGTTTCAAACCTGAGTGCGTTTGTCTGAAGCATTGGCAGTGTTTGATATCCACAGATTGCAAAGCGCCGCCATCCCGACCAATACCAATCCTCCCGTTGCAGCTGCCACGAAACCGGACCCCGGGGATACGCCATCGATTGCCAGCCCTACAAGGGGAGTGGCCATGGTCTGGCCGATTCTGTAAGCGGAATCCTGTAGTCCCATTGCTTCACCTCGTACGGCTGACGGGGCAAGTTCTGCCATCGTTTCGGACCCCGCCGCCAATGTCGGTGTGCACAGCAAATTGGTGGGTAGCAGCGCGATCATAAGAATCCACCATGTCTGGTCGAACAGGGCCACGGGCAATAACAGCAGGCTCATCCCCAGAGCCAGTGATGCCTGGGACAATGACCGATGCACAATCCCGTGTACGAATCCGCCCGCAATCGATGCGACGGACATGGCGGCGATGACGAATCCGGCGAAGCCCAGTTGGCCGTTTTCACGCAGCACTGCAATCAATGCCAGTTCAGTCCCCGAGAGCACGAACAAGGCGGCAGCGCTGACGAATAACGCGGACAGCAAGCGACCTGACATCCAGCTCCTTAAAGGCGGTCGGACAGGTCTGACTTTGACCGCGAGTTCTTCGGGCGTACGCGTGGGCCAGTTCAAGCGGTAAAGCACCACGTAGGAAAGACCCCGCCAGATCCCGATACCTGCCAAGGTCGCCATGGGCGAATACCAGGTGATCAACAGAATCCCCACTGTCGGACCGATCACGAACGACAGCTCCATCAGCATCATGTTGAGCGAGTAAGCGGGGCGTCGATGGTCTTCATGCACCAGGCTGGCCACGAACTGTCTGGCCAGCGATCCGGTAGGCACCGTAAACAGCGCAGCGACAAAAGCCAGGCCGATGAAGGCGTAGAAGGGGACAAAGGGCAGAAGTCCCCACGCAATCGTCGACAGCACTCCGCTGACCATCACCACCAGACGCAGCCCATGTTTATCGATCATGCGGCCTGACACGGGCGAGCCTACGGCGAACCCCAGGGCGGTGGCAGTGCCGACCACGCCGGCCTCGAAATAACCACGTCCAAGGTCCGTCAACACATGCAACGTCAGCGTCAGGCTCATGATCGTCAGCGGCAACCCCGCGACGAACATGAACAGAATTGCTGGTAATACTCTCGGCAGTTCCAGCACTTTGCGGTACTTGTACAGCGACATCCTGGCGCTACTCCTTGTAGTGAAAAATGCTCCTGACCCTAGCGGCCGTTTATTACTTTGGCTGCAGCAGCGATTCGATCAGCATGTAATTGAGCGGCATCCATGTGAACCCACGCCAATTGGAGTTACCGCCAAAGAGTCAGTAATCGGACTCTGCCGGCTCGTAATCGGCGCAAAGGGTATTGCCATCAATGCGCATGCTGAAGGTTTGGGCCGCGTAGGACTTGGACAGGGAGCGAACTCCATAGTCCGACAAAAATTAGTTTTCATCGAGCATTCGCCTCAATAAACCTTTGGTCCGCTGAGCACGTAACAAGGCCAAGAGCAAACGGTTGCCTTTGCCAGGTTCGGTCCAGCGAGACACCAGCAGCAAGGTCGGCCGGTGGTGCAAATACGCCAGTAATCGCTCGCCAAGTCCGTTGAGGCCTTCATGTTCTCGCTGTTCGAGTACCCGCACGGCGAACAGCGGAATCAACCCAAGAGGCGTGGCCGGGAACGCCGTCCACATGAAGGTACAGCTCCTTCACGTCCTCGCCGTGATTGCCCTCGGCATTGTTCAGACCGAAGAGGCGCTCTTCAAAATCGCATCGTGCTCGTTCCACATCCCAAGTCCCAAGCACCAGTGCTGTAATCGGTCAGAGAAACCCGCCAATCAATCTTCGCCCCAGCGATAGCTCCTGCTACAGGCACGGTCATGAGGACGTTCCGCAGTGTAGGGCGGCGTCATAACGAAGGGGAGGGGTTTTGCGAGTGACCGGGTTTCGATGTTCACAAAAAAACCCCGGACGATTCAAGATCGCCCGGGGTTTTTAGTTAGCAGAAATGAACCTTAGAAATCCAGGTTCGACACCGCCAAAGCGTTGCTTTCAATGAACTCGCGGCGTGGTTCTACCGCATCGCCCATCAGGGTGTTGAAGATCTGATCTGCGCCGATGGCGTCTTCGATCGTCACTTTCAACATCCGGCGTACTGCTGGATCCATCGTGGTTTCCCACAACTGATCAGGGTTCATTTCGCCCAGACCTTTGTAGCGTTGGATGGTATGGCGCTTGGTGCTTTCGGCCATCAACCACGCCAAGGCTTCCTTGAACTCGGTGACTTGCTTCTTACGCTCACCACGCTGGACGTAAGCACCTTCTTCCAACAGCGTGCTGATTTGCAGTCCAAGGGCAGTCACGGTCTTGTAGTCGTTGCTGCCGAAGAAGTCACGGTTGAACGTGACGTAGTTCGAGAGACCATGGGAGATCAGTTCCACCTCTGGCAACCACACGCCACGCTCACGGTCTTCGCGCAGGCTGGCTTTGTACACCAGGCCTGATTTCTCTCCGACACGCAGGCGTTCGTCGAACTTGGCCAGCCACGCTTGCATACCTGCGTGATCCGCCAAGTCTTCCAGCGTCACAGGCGGCAGGTAAACGAAGTGCTCGGTCAATTCCTGTGGATAAAGACGCGACAGTCGCTTCAGCGTCTTCATGACCATCCGGAAATCGTTAACCAGCTTCTCAAGCGCTGCGCCCGAGATACCAGGTGCCGATTCGTTCAGGTGCAAGCTGGCGTCTTCCAGAGCCGATTGCGTCATGTACTCTTCCATGGCGTCATCGTCTTTGATGTATTGCTCTTGCTTACCTTTCTTCACTTTGTAAAGAGGCGGCTGGGCGATGTAGATGTAACCGCGTTCAACCAGTTCTGGCAGCTGCCGGAAGAAGAAGGTCAGCAGCAACGTACGGATGTGTGAACCGTCAACGTCGGCGTCCGTCATGATGATGATGTTGTGGTAGCGCAACTTTTCAATGTTGTACTCATCACGGCCGATACCGCAGCCCAACGCGGTGATCAAGGTGCCTACTTCCTGGGAAGAGATCATCTTGTCGAAACGCGCTTTTTCAACGTTCAGGATTTTGCCTTTGAGCGGCAGAATCGCCTGGGTCTTACGGTTACGCCCCTGCTTGGCGGATCCGCCAGCAGAGTCACCTTCCACTAGGTACAGTTCGGAAAGGGCAGGGTCTTTCTCTTGGCAGTCGGCAAGCTTGCCCGGCAAACCAGCAATATCTAACGCACCTTTGCGACGCGTCATTTCCCGGGCTTTGCGCGCGGCTTCACGGGCGCGGGCAGCATCAATCATTTTGCCGACAACGGCCTTGGCTTCATTCGGGTTTTCCAGCAGGAAGTCCGAGAAGTATTTGCCCATTTCCTGTTCGACCGCGGTCTTCACTTCAGAAGAAACCAGCTTGTCCTTGGTCTGCGAGCTGAATTTAGGATCAGGCACTTTCACAGAGATGATCGCTGTCAAACCTTCCCGCGCATCGTCGCCAGTGGTAGCGACCTTGTGCTTCTTGGCCAGGCCTTCCTGCTCAATGTAGTTATTGAGGTTGCGCGTCAACGCGGAACGGAAGCCCACCAGGTGGGTGCCGCCGTCGCGCTGTGGAATGTTGTTGGTGAAGCACAACAGGTTTTCGTTAAAGCTGTCGTTCCACTGCAAAGCAATCTCGACGCCGATACCGTCGTCACGCTGTACATTGAAGTGGAAGACTTCATTGACAGGCGTTTTGTTCGTGTTCAGGTATTCAACGAACGCACGCAGGCCGCCTTCGTATTTGAACAACTCTTCCTTACCGCTGCGCTCATCACGCAGGACGATGCCCACGCCGGAGTTGAGGAACGAGAGTTCACGAATACGCTTGGCCAGGATGTCCCAGCTGAAGTGGATGTTCTTGAAGGTATCGGCGGAAGGCTTGAAATGAATCTCTGTGCCGGTGGAATCGCTTTCGCCAACAATGCGCATGGGCTCCTGGGGAACGCCATGGACGTATGTCTGTTCCCAGATTTTGCCGCTACGGCGCACAGTCAGCAGCAGCAGTTCGGACAAGGCATTCACAACAGAAACACCGACACCATGCAGGCCGCCAGATACTTTGTAGGAGTTGTCGTCGAACTTACCGCCGGCGTGCAGCACGGTCATGATGACCTCTGCTGCCGAAACGCCTTCTTCTTTGTGTACGTCAACCGGAATGCCGCGGCCGTTGTCGCGCACGGTAATGGATTCGTCTGGATGGATGATAATGCTGATGTCGTCGCAGTGGCCTGCCAGTGCTTCGTCAATCGAGTTGTCGACCACCTCGAACACCATGTGGTGTAGACCGCTGCCATCATCGGTATCGCCGATGTACATACCGGGACGTTTTCGTACGGCGTCTAGCCCTTTCAGCACTTTGATGCTGGAGGAGTCGTACGTTTGATTTTCGCTCATGCATTCACTCCCGATGATCGTGGGTCTGGGTGATACAGCCTTGTTCCACGTGGAACAAAGCGACCGGCGTTTCCGCTTGCCAGCCATCCCTCAAAAATTCTTGATCTACACAGGTGATAAAAACCTGGCAGTTTAGGTCTTCCAATAAGCGGCACAGCGCATTGCGATGATCTGCGTCCAGCTCCGACGGAAGATCGTCGACGAGGTAGATACACTGTCCCCGCCGAGCCTGACTGACGAGATGCCCTTGGGCGATACGCAGTGCGCAGACGACTAGCTTCTGTTGCCCGCGTGAAAGGATATCTGCAGCGTTATGACCGCCAAGCCTGAGTCGTAGATCAGCTCGTTGAGGGCCCGCCTGCGTGTGGCCCATCTGCTGGTCGCGATAAAGAGAAGAAGCGAGCACTGCGCTCAGCTCTTTTTCTTTATCCCACCCGCGGTAGTAACTAAGGGTCAAACCTTCAAGCTCAACCAACTCGCTCAAAGTTTGTTCGAAGACTGGCTTTAAAGCCTTGATATACGCTCGTCGAAACTCGTCAATTTCATCGCTGGCCAGGCAGAGTTCCCGGTCCCATGCCGCCTGTGAAGCGGCGTCAAGTGTACCATGCCGCAGCCATGAGTTTCGCTGCCGCAAGGCCTTCTGCAAGCGCTGCCAAGTGCCCATGAATCGAGGTTCCACGTGGAACACTCCCCAATCAAGAAACTGGCGACGAATCTTCGGGGCACCTTCCAAAAGCCGGAAGCTGTCAGGGTTGATCAGCTGTAAAGGCAGCGTCTCAGCGAGCTGGGCTGCACTCTTCGCATTCTGGCCATCGATGCGGATCTGAAACTCACCTTGGCGATCTCGTGATACACCCAGGTTACTGTGCCCGCCCTCCGCCAGCTCAACCTGTCCAAAAACCGTACAAGCAGGCTGTTCATATTGAATGACGGGTAGAAGGCGCGCACTTCGAAAGGAGCGCGCAAGACCGAGCAAATGAATGGCTTCAAGGACACTGGTTTTCCCACTGCCATTGGCGCCATAGAGAATGTTGATGCGTGGGGAGGGGGAGAGGGTCACCGGTTGCAAATTGCGCACCCCGGTGACCGAGACACGGCTTAAGGACATTAGCTTCTGCTGTTACAGACGCATCGGCATAACGACGTAGGCGGAGTCGTCATTACCTGACTCATGTACCAAGGCGCTGCTGTTCGAATCGGAAAGGATCAGACGGACTTGCTCGGTAGTCATCACACCTAGTACATCGAGCAGATAACTCACGTTGAAGCCGATCTCGAGCGAGCCGCCATCGTACTCAACGCCAATTTCCTCTTCGGCTTCTTCCTGCTCAGGGTTATTGGCCTGAATTTTCAACTGCCCGCTGGCAAGTTGCAGACGGATGCCGCGATACTTTTCATTGGAAAGAATGGCCGTGCGGCTGAATGCTTCGCGCAGAGCCTGGCGATCACCGACCACCAACTTGTCCCCACCCTTAGGTAGTACGCGCTCGTAGTCCGGAAATTTACCGTCTACCAATTTAGAGGTGAACGTAAACTCGCCGGTCGTTGCTCGGATATGATGCTGTCCCAACACAATGCTGACCATACCGTCCTGCTCGGTCAGCAAACGGGCCAGCTCGAGAATACCTTTGCGCGGCACAATGACTTGATGCTTATCTGCTTGCTCAATGTCGGCAGCCATCGAGCACATGGCCAGGCGATGGCCATCCGTTGCAACGGCGCGCAAGATACCTGACTGCACTTCCAACAGCATGCCATTGAGGTAGTAACGAACATCTTGTTGCGCCATTGCAAAGCTGGTGCGTTCAATCAAACGACGCAGTTTGCTTTGAACCAGATTGAACGTGAAGGACCCAGGGCCTTCTTCAACGGTCGGGAAATCATTGGCAGGCAGTGTCGACAAGGTAAAACGGCTACGGCCTGCTTTGACGATCAGCTTCTGCTCATCGAGCTTTATATCGATCAACGCATCGTTAGGCAGACTTTTGCAGATGTCCATCAGCTTGCGGGCCGGCACGGTGATCTCACCGGGCTCAGCGGTTTCTTCAAGCTGAACGCGGCCAACCAGCTCGACCTCCAGGTCGGTACCGGTCAACGACAACTGCTGACCCTCTACAACCAGTAAAACGTTCGACAGAACCGGCAAGGTCTGGCGGCGTTCTACCACGCCTGCGACCAGTTGCAGGGGTTTCAACAGGGCTTCGCGTTGAATGGTGAAATGCATGGTCTAGTCCCTTGCCTTGATAAGCTGCGTTGGCATCATTAAGTCGTCAGTGTACGCAGCAGGTTCTTGTAGTCCTCGCGAATGTCCGCGTCGGATTCTTTAAGTTCGTTGATCTTGCGGCAGGCGTGCAGGACGGTGGTGTGATCACGCCCTCCAAACACATCACCGATTTCCGGCAAGCTGTGGTTGGTCAACTCTTTGGATAACGCCATCGCCACCTGCCGAGGTCGAGCCACTGATCTTGAGCGACGCTTGGAAAGCAGGTCGGAAATTTTGATCTTGTAGTATTCGGCGACGGTGCGCTGAATGTTATCCACACTCACCAGCTTATCCTGCAGCGCCAGCAAATCCTTGAGCGACTCTCTGATGAGCTCGATCGTAATGTCACGGCCCATGAAGTGTGAATGGGCAATAACCCGTTTCAGCGCGCCTTCAAGTTCACGCACGTTGGAGCGTATGCGCTGAGCGATGAAGAATGCAGCATCGTGAGGCAGATCGACCTTCGCCTGATCGGCTTTCTTCATGAGAATTGCGACGCGCGTTTCGAGTTCGGGCGGCTCTACCGCAACCGTCAGGCCCCAACCAAAGCGCGACTTGAGACGCTCTTCAAGGCCCTCGATTTCCTTAGGATAGCGGTCACTGGTGAGAATGACCTGCTGACCCCCTTCAAGCAGCGCGTTGAAGGTGTGAAAGAACTCTTCCTGCGAGCGCTCTTTTCGAGCAAAAAATTGAATATCGTCAATCAACAACGCGTCCACCGAACGGTAGAACCGTTTGAACTCGTTGATTGCGTTTAACTGCAACGCTTTGACCATGTCGGCCACAAAACGCTCGGAGTGGAGGTAAACCACCTTGGCGTTTGGATTCTTCTTGAGCAGATGATTACCCACTGCATGCATCAAGTGGGTCTTACCCAGCCCCACGCCGCCATACAGAAACAGCGGGTTGTAGCCATGCTTGGGATTATCTGCAACCTGCCAGGCAGCGGCACGTGCCAGCTGGTTGGACTTACCTTCAACGAAATTCTCGAAAGTGAACGTCCGGTTCAGATAGCTGGTGTGTTTCAGCGCGCCTTCGACTTGGACCGTGCGCTGTTCAGCACGGGCCGGTGCTCGCTGAGAGCTCGCCCCGGCCATGGGGTCGAAGCTCGCTCTGGAAGGCTCATCGTCGACACTGGATGAATTCTGGACGCTGACCGGGGAGGGTTGCCGTACTGCAGCTGCCTGAGGTGCCGCCGGGCTAGCACCGTTGACAGCATGAGCGGCCTGGGACGCTGCAGCAGCTAAAGGCGCATTGGGTGCTGCTCGCGGTGCAGAACTGCGCTTGCTGCCTATTAATAAGGAAAGCGCCGGCGCCAATCCCTGACCGTGCTCACCGAGTAGCTCAAGCAATCGACCGAGATACTTTTCGTTAACCCAATCGAGCACAAACCGGTTCGGTGCATAGACACGCAACTCGTCGCCTTCGGCCTCGACCTGTAGCGGGCGGATCCAGGTGTTGAATTGCTGGGCAGGCAGCTCGTCACGTAATAGCTCTACGCATTGCTGCCAAAGTTCCACTGACACGGACATCCCCTAGGTCAAAAGCCGGTGAGGCAAAAAACAAGACGCCATTGTAACGATCAGACGCAGACTTATCCACATGTAGGTGGGCTGTGCACGCGCGTAAATTGGCAAATCCGGCTGCACAATCCTTTGCTTTTGTTCAAATTTAAGGTCTGTGGATAACCCAGGATCAGCCCGTTGCATAACTCGGGTCTGAACCTTGTGGATAAACCGCCTGTGGATAAATAGGCATTTCACCCACAGCTTATCCGAGGGAAGGGCACAGGTAGATCACCATTTTCTGACAAGATAAGCCTGCTCTGTACACTATGTGAAATAAGGGCTACAGGTCGTTATCCACAGATAAATGGCTGTATAGCTATTATAAGCTTTACAAAGAAGCTTTAAATACTCTCCTTCTTTATATCTATATCTAGACTCAAGTCCAAGCGCTGTTTTGGGCCCGCTTCGGGCAATTCCAGCTTTCTGAACTAAATGCAGGAAAGGGTGGTTGGAAATTGACCTGAGAGCGCGCTTTCTCTAGAATCCCCGGTCTCTTAAAACGGGGGCCATTCCGGCCCGTTGTGGACGAACCAGGTAACACGCCATGAAACGTACTTTCCAACCCAGCACTATCAAGCGCGCCCGCACTCACGGTTTCCGTGCACGTATGGCCACCAAAAACGGCCGTGCGGTCCTGTCGCGTCGTCGCGCCAAAGGCCGTAAGCGTCTGGCAGTTTGATTAATCGGCACAGGTGGTGAGTCAGGACTTCAGTCGGGAAAAGCGTTTGCTGACACCCCGGCATTTCAAGGCAGTCTTTGACTCCCCCACCGGCAAGGTTCCGGGGAAAAATCTCCTGCTCCTTGTGCGCAACAACGATCTTGATCACCCCCGTCTGGGGCTAGTGATCGGGAAAAAGAGCGTCAAACTCTCCGTTGAGCGCAATCGCTTGAAACGCCTGATGCGCGAATCGTTTCGCCAACACCAAGACCATTTGGTTGGTTGGGATATCGTCGTCGTCGCGCGCAAAGGTTTGGGTGACATTGAAAACCCCGAATTGATTCAGCACTTCGGCAAGCTCTGGAAGCGTCTGGCGCGTAGCCGGCCTGTTTCAGAAGCCACAACCGAAACTGCAGGGGTAGACAGTCCTGATGCGTAAACTGGCACTCGTTCCGATCCAGTTTTACCGCTATGCCATTAGTCCTCTGATGGCCAGTCACTGTCGTTTCTACCCCAGTTGCTCCTGCTACGCGTACGAAGCCATCGAAAACCATGGCTTGTTACGCGGTGGCTGGCTGACCATACGTCGCTTAGGTCGCTGTCATCCGTGGAATCCCGGTGGTTATGACCCGGTTCCACCAGATCCCACCTCCCGTTCCTCTTCGATGGCCGAGTAATCATGGATATTAAACGCACGATCCTGATCGTCGCCCTGGCAATCGTGTCCTACGTCATGGTCCTGAAATGGAACCAGGACTACGGTCAGGCTGCCTTGCCGACTCAGAATGTTGCCGCCAACACAAACACGTCCGCTCTACCGGATACCCCGTCAGGCACCAAGGCTTCAGCCAACGCTGATGTGCCAAGTGCTTCGGGTGAAGTGGCTGCGCCTACTGAAACGCCAGTAGCAGTCAGTAAGGACCTTATCCAGGTCAAAACAGACGTTCTTAATCTGGATATCGATCCTGTTGGTGGTGATGTCGTGCAACTGCGGTTGCCGCTTTACCCTCGTCGCCAGGACCATCCTGACGTGCCTTTCCAGCTCTTCGATAACGGCGGCGAGCGTACCTTTCTTGCCCAGAGCGGGCTGACGGGAGCCAATGGCCCCGACGCACGCGGCACTGGACGTCCGGTTTACGTAAGCGCCCAGAAGAGCTATCAGCTGGCAGATGGGCAGAATGATCTGGTAGTCGACCTGAAATTCAGTGACGCCGGCGTCAACTACATCAAGCGCTTTACCCTCAAGCGCGGCTTGTACGACCTGACAGTCACTTACCTGATCGATAATCAGAGCGCCCAGCCCTGGAACGGCAACCTGTTCGCACAGCTCAAACGTGACGACAGTTCTGATCCCTCTTCTTCCACAGCGACTGGCACTGCGACGTATCTGGGCGCTGCCATGTGGACGGCATCCGAGCCGTACAAAAAAGTGTCGATGAAAGACATCGACAAGGGGCAGGTCAAGGAAACAGTGCAGGGCGGTTGGGTTGCCTGGCTTCAGCATTATTTCGTCACTGCCTGGATCCCGAATCACGCTGACAGCAACACGGTCACCACTCGCAAAGACAGTCAGGGCAACTACATCATTGGCTTCACCGGGCCTGCGCTGACGGTAGCGCCAGGCGCCAAGGCTGAGACCAATGCGACGCTGTATGCCGGTCCAAAAAGCCAGGCTGTGCTGAAAGAGTTGTCCCCAGGTCTGGAATTGACCGTCGACTACGGCATTCTGTGGTTCATTGCCCAGCCGATTTTCTGGCTGCTGCAACATATCCACGCCATTGTCGGTAACTGGGGCTGGTCGATTATCTTCCTGACCATGCTTATCAAGGGGCTCTTCTTCCCGCTGTCCGCTGCCAGCTACAGATCCATGGCCCGGATGCGCGCAGTTGCTCCGAAGCTTGCGATACTCAAAGAGCAACATGGCGACGATCGCCAGAAGCTTTCGCAATCGATGATGGAGCTGTACAAGAAGGAAAAGATCAACCCGCTGGGTGGATGCTTACCGATTCTGGTGCAGATGCCGGTATTCCTGTCGTTGTACTGGGTGTTGCTTGAAAGTGTCGAGATGCGTCAGGCTCCGTGGTTGCTGTGGATAACTGACCTGTCCATCAAAGATCCGTTCTTCATCCTGCCGATCATCATGGGTGCAACCATGTTCATCCAGCAGCGGCTGAATCCAACGCCTCCGGATCCGATGCAGGCGAAGGTCATGAAGCTGATGCCTATCATCTTCACATTCTTCTTCCTCTGGTTCCCGGCCGGTCTGGTGCTGTACTGGGTTGTGAACAACACCCTGTCCATCACTCAGCAGTGGTACATCACTCGCGGTATCGAAGCCAAGGCTAAAAAAGCCGAAGCTTGATCTAGCCTGTGAATAAGTCATTCAGGACGCCCCCTTAGTGGGGCGTTTTGCTATCTGTCATTCCTTCAGGAGCCGGACAATGAACGTCCCTCGTGAAACCATTGCCGCTATAGCGACCGCCCAAGGCCGTGGTGGCGTTGGCATTGTGCGCATCTCCGGCCCGATAGCGGCAGCTGCAGCGCTTCAGATTCTTGGCAAAACGCCAACGCCGCGTTATGCGCACTACGGTCCGTTTCGCGACACGCGCAACGAGGTGATTGACGAAGGCATCGCGCTGTATTTCCCTGGCCCCAACTCTTTCACAGGCGAGGATGTGCTGGAGCTTCAAGGTCATGGCGGTCCAGTGGTACTGGACATGCTGCTGCAACGTTGCGTGCAATTAGGCTGCAGACTGGCTAGGCCTGGAGAGTTCAGTGAGCGAGCGTTCCTCAATGACAAGCTGGACCTTGCCCAGGCAGAGGCCATCGCCGATCTCATTGAGGCCAGCTCTGCCCAAGCCGCTCGCAATGCATTGAGATCGCTTCAGGGCGCTTTTTCCCAGCGTGTGGATAAGCTCACCGAAAAGCTCATCAGCCTACGCATCTACGTTGAAGCAGCGATCGACTTCCCGGAAGAGGAAATCGATTTTCTGGCAGACGGTCATGTGCTGGCCATGCTCGATGAGGTTCGCCAGTACTTATCTACAGTTGAGGCGGAGGCCAGTCAGGGTGCTTTGTTGCGCGACGGTATGACGGTGGTTATTGCAGGCAGGCCTAACGCGGGCAAATCCAGCTTGCTCAATGCGCTGGCCGGACGGGAGGCAGCCATCGTCACAGAGATCGCCGGCACTACCCGTGACATTCTCCGTGAACATATCCACATCGATGGCATGCCATTGCATGTGGTGGATACCGCAGGTTTGCGCGACACCGAAGACCAGGTTGAAAAAATCGGCGTCGAGCGTGCCCTAAAGGCTATCGGTGAGGCTGATCGTATCCTGCTGGTTGTCGACGCCACTGCGCCGGAAGCCACTGATCCATTCGCGTTATGGCCAGAATTTCTACAACAGCGACCGGATCCCGCCCAGGTGACCTTGATCCGAAATAAGGCCGACATAAGCGGTGACCCGGTCGGCATCGAAGTCGGTGCAGATGGCCACGTCACGATTAACCTGAGTGCGAAAGCAGGCGGCGAAGGCCTTGAGCTGCTCCGGGACCACCTGAAGGCCTGTATGGGTTACGAGCAGACCTCTGAAAGCAGCTTCAGCGCCCGCAGGCGTCATCTTGATGCGTTGCGCCGGGCTAGTACATCGCTCGAGCACGGCCGGTCACAGCTAACCCTGGCTGGGGCGGGTGAGCTACTGGCTGAGGATTTGCGCGTGGCCCAACAGTCGCTGGGAGAAATCACCGGCGCCTTTACCTCCGACGACCTCTTGGGCAGAATTTTCTCCAGCTTCTGCATCGGCAAGTAGCAAGCCTTCCTCAAACTGGCCATTGCTTCGATGGCCTGCCTCCCTTTACCGCAAATGTGCCCTCGATGCTCACGCATCGCAGGGGCGCATAGCCCTGCGTGCGACTAAATTCATCCGTAAATCGGTAGGGTGAGCTCTGTGTATAACTACCCTTCAGCTAGGTTGATAACCAACCTTGAAAACGGAGGATAAAGTCTCCTGTGCATAACCTGCCGTTTAATCCACAGGCTTAAGCCGGTTATCCAGTGGCCTTATGAGCGGGTGGACACAGGGTTTTAAATCTCTGTACGCACAGTATCATAAGACCTGCAGCGTTCTATCCACAGAAAGGGTATGCAGTAAGAGTAATAACAAAAACAAAGATTTAATAAGATTTTTTCTTTTTAATTTCTATTAGCGCCATTCATCCACAGCTGGTTAAATTTTGCGCAACGGGTTCCTTTCAGGGGGGGTAAGTCCCTATACTTGCCGCCGATTCCAATTACCCAAATAAACAGGCACGAGGTGCGTGGTGGATTTCCCTTCCCGTTTTGAAGTGATCGTCATCGGTGGCGGTCATGCCGGTACCGAGGCAGCACTGGCGTCTGCACGCATGGGTGCAAAAACCCTGCTGCTGACACATAACGTGGAAACCCTCGGGCAAATGAGCTGCAACCCTGCGATTGGCGGCATCGGCAAGAGCCACCTGGTCAAGGAAATCGACGCGCTTGGCGGCGCGATGGCGACTGCAACCGATCTTGGCGGGATTCAGTTCCGTGTCCTGAACAGTCGCAAAGGCCCCGCCGTACGAGCGACCCGCGCTCAAGCTGATCGTGTCCTGTACAAGGCCGCTATCCGCGAGATCATCGAGAACCAGCCAAACCTGTGGATTTTCCAGCAGGCGTGCGACGACCTGATCGTTGAACAAGGCGAGGTCAAAGGCGTGGTCACTCAAATGGGCCTGCGTTTCATGGCCGATTCGGTGGTGTTGACGACAGGCACGTTCCTTGGCGGACTTATCCACATCGGAATGCAGAACTATTCCGGTGGCCGTGCTGGCGACCCGCCGTCGATTGCGCTGGCCCATCGTCTACGCGAGCTTCCACTGCGCGTCGGCCGCCTGAAGACAGGCACACCGCCACGTATCGACGGTCGCTCGGTGGATTTCTCGGTCATGACCGAGCAGCCAGGCGACACGCCGATTCCGGTCATGTCGTTCATGGGTTCCAAAGAACAGCATCCTGCGCAGGTCAGTTGCTGGATTACCCATACGAACGCACGTACCCATGAAATCATTGCAGCCAACCTGGATCGTTCGCCCATGTATTCGGGCGTTATCGAAGGCGTAGGTCCGCGTTATTGCCCTTCGATCGAAGACAAGATCCATCGCTTTGCGGACAAGGAAAGCCATCAGGTCTTCATCGAGCCGGAAGGGCTCAATACCCACGAGCTGTACCCGAACGGCATCTCGACCTCTCTGCCCTTCGACGTTCAGTTACAGATCGTCCGTTCGATTCAGGGTATGGAAAATGCCCACATCGTTCGTCCCGGGTATGCAATCGAATATGACTACTTCGATCCGCGGGATCTGAAGCACAGCCTTGAAACCAAAGTGATCGCCGGGCTGTTCTTCGCCGGGCAGATCAATGGCACAACCGGGTACGAAGAAGCGGGAGCGCAAGGCCTGCTTGCAGGTGCCAATGCTGCGCTTCGTGCCAAGGGCAGGGAAAGTTGGTGCCCTCGTCGCGATGAGGCGTACATCGGGGTGCTGGTCGATGACCTGATTACCCTTGGTACCCAAGAGCCGTACCGCATGTTTACCTCTCGCGCTGAGTACCGATTGATTCTGCGTGAAGACAACGCAGACCTGCGCCTGACCGAAAAGGGCCGCGAGTTGGGTCTGGTGGACGATGTGCGTTGGGCGGCTTTCTGCACCAAGCGTGAAAGCATTGAACGGGAGGAGCAGCGTCTTAAATCGACCTGGATCCGTCCGGGTACTCCCCAGGGTGATGCAGTGTCAGCGCACTTCGGCACGCCACTGACCCATGAATACAACCTGCTCAACCTGCTGACACGTCCGGAAATCGACTACGCGGGACTCGTTTCGCTCACCGGCGAAGGGTGCATCGATCCGCAGGTTGCCGAGCAGGTCGAAATCAAAACCAAATACGCCGGTTACATTGATCGCCAGCAGGACGAGATCGCCAGGTTACGGGCGAGCGAAGACACTCGGCTGCCTGTGGATATCGATTACACGAGCATTTCCGGGCTGTCCAAAGAGATTCAAGGCAAGCTGGGGATAACTCGGCCGGAGACTTTAGGGCAGGCGTCTCGTATTCCCGGTGTTACCCCGGCGGCTATTTCGCTGTTGATGATTCATTTGAAAAAACGCGGCGCGGGCCGTCAGTTGGAGCAAAGCGCTTGAGTTCTATGGTCACCCCGCAGCATGCAGAAGAACTGACCCACGGTGCCCGCGAACTGGGCGTTGACCTGACAGAAGGCCAGCACGAACGACTGCTGGCTTATCTGGCGCTTTTGATCAAATGGAACAAGGCCTACAACCTGACTGCGGTGCGTGATCCCGATGAAATGGTTTCACGGCATCTGCTCGACAGTCTGAGCGTGATGGCCTTCATCGCGGGTCCTCGCTGGCTCGACGTTGGCAGTGGCGGCGGAATGCCTGGAATTCCCATGGCCATTCTGTTCCCTGAGAGCAGGATCACAGTGCTGGACAGCAACGGCAAAAAGACGCGCTTTCTGACCCAGGTCAAACTCGAGCTGAAGCTCGACAACCTGGAAGTTATCCACAGCCGCGCAGAAGCGTTTCAACCCGAGCAGCCGTTCTCGGGAATCATTTCGCGTGCGTTCAGCAGTCTTGAGGACTTCACCCAATGGACCCGGCACATGGGCGACGAGCAAACCCGTTGGCTGGCGATGAAGGGTCTGCATCCCGCCGATGAACTGGTAGCATTGCCGCCAGACTTTCGCCTCGACAGTACGCAGGCCTTGGCCGTTCCGGGTTGCCAAGGGCAACGCCATCTGCTGATACTGCGCCGCACGGCTTGACAGGGAACACACGCAAAGAATGGCTAAGGTATTCGCGATAGCGAACCAGAAAGGTGGTGTGGGCAAAACCACCACCTGCATCAACCTCGCAGCTTCACTGGTCGCCACCAAGCGGCGGGTGTTGCTGATCGATCTCGATCCTCAGGGCAATGCCACGATGGGCAGCGGTGTGGATAAACACGCCCTCGAAAATTCCATCTATGACGTGCTGATTGGGGAATGCGATCTTGGCCAGGCCATGCATTTCTCCGAACACGGCGGTTATCAACTGCTGCCGGCCAACCGGGATCTGACGGCTGCAGAAGTCGTCCTGTTGGAAATGCAGATGAAGGAAAGCCGCCTGCGCAGTGCCTTGGCGCCTATCCGCGAGAACTACGATTACATCCTGATTGACTGTCCGCCCTCGCTTTCGATGCTGACGCTCAATGCGCTGGTCGCTGCCGACGGCGTGATCATCCCCATGCAGTGCGAATATTTTGCCCTCGAAGGGCTGAGCGACCTTGTGGATAACATCAAGCGGATCGCTCAGTTGCTCAATCCCCAGTTGAAGATCGAAGGCCTGCTGCGAACCATGTATGACCCGCGGTTGAGTCTGATCAATGATGTGTCCGCACAACTCAAAGAGCACTTCGGCGAGCAGCTGTATGACACAGTGATTCCGCGCAATATTCGCCTGGCCGAGGCACCAAGCTTTGGGATGCCGGCGCTGGCTTACGACAAGACATCTCGCGGTGCGTTGGCCTACCTGGCTTTGGCGGGCGAGATGGTTCGCCGTCAGCGTCGCAACACTCGCACTGCTCAGCCCACTTAAGGAAATCCCATGGCCGTCAAGAAACGAGGACTCGGGCGTGGGCTGGATGCGCTTCTGAGCAGTCCAACCGTCAGCTCCCTGGAAGAACAGGCCACCAAGGCTGATCAGCGTGAGTTGCAGCACATTGCGCTGGACCTGATTCAACGTGGCAAGTATCAGCCGCGCCGTGACATGGATCCTCAAGCGCTTGAAGAGCTCGCGCTGTCGATCAAGGCGCAGGGCGTCATGCAGCCGATCGTCGTGCGCCCCGTCGGCGACAATCGATTCGAAATCATTGCGGGCGAGCGCCGCTGGCGGGCCAGTCAACAGGCAGGGATCGATACCATCCCCGCGATGGTTCGAGATGTTCCCGACGAAACCGCCATCGCCATGGCGTTGATCGAGAATATCCAGCGCGAAGACCTGAACCCGATTGAAGAAGCCGTGGCGCTCCAGCGTTTGCAGCAGGAGTTCCAGCTGACCCAGCAACAAGTCGCCGATGCTGTCGGCAAATCCAGGGTCAGTGTGGCCAACCTGCTACGCTTGATTGCGTTGCCTGAAGCCATCAAGACGATGATGTCCCACGGTGACCTGGAGATGGGTCATGCACGTGCTCTGCTGGGTTTGCCGGAAGATCAGCAGGTCGAAGGGGCGCGACACGTTGTCGCACGTGCCCTCACTGTGCGCCAGACCGAAGCACTTGTGCGTCAGTGGCTGAGCGGTAAACAGGAGCCTGCAGCACCGGCAAAACCGGACCCTGATATCAGTCGGCTGGAACAGCGACTCGCCGAGCGGCTAGGCTCTGCGGTGCAGATTCGTCACGGTCAGAAGGGAAAGGGCCAGTTGGTCATTCGTTATAACTCACTGGATGAGTTGCAAGGCGTCCTCGCTCACATCCGCTGAAACAATTGCCCTGTAGCGTGTAGTCGGAAATCACTACCCGGCAGTTGAATAGGGACTTAACCGCCCCTATACTCTGCGCGCATTTTGTCGGCACAAATTATGCCAAGTTATTGATTTTGGCGGCCGACGCTCCGGGAGCAGTAGTGATGGAAACACGCACGCCAAACAGGTTGCCATTCCATCGCCTGGCAGTATTTCCGGTTTTACTGGCTCAAGGTGTCGTCGTGTTGCTCGCTGCTTTGGCGCTGTGGCAATGGCACGGAGTCGTAGCTGGGTATTCAGGGCTGTGCGGGGGCCTGATAGCGTGGCTGCCCAATATGTACTTTGCTCATAAGGCGTTCCGGTTTACCGGGGCCAGAGCCGCTCAAGCCATCGTCCGGTCTTTTTATGCCGGCGAGGCGGGCAAACTGATTTTTACGGCAGTGCTGTTTGCACTGACGTTCGCAGGAGTGAAGCCGCTGGCGCCGCTGGCGGTCTTTGGCGTGTTCATACTGACCCAGTTGGTCAGCTGGTTCGCACCCCTGCTTATGAAAACAAGACTTTCGAGACCTTAGGGCGTTTGAGGCAACCATGGCAGAGCAAACAGCTTCGGGCTATATCCAGCACCACTTGCAGAACTTGACCTATGGTCATTTGCCAGACGGCAGTTGGGGCTTCGCCCACTCCGCAGCAGAAGCAAAAGAAATGGGCTTTTGGGCATTCCACCTCGATACATTGGGTTGGTCGGTCGCACTGGGTCTGATCTTTGTATTGATTTTCCGTATGGTCGCTAAAAAGGCCACGTCCGGTCAGCCGGGCGCTCTTCAAAACTTCGTTGAAGTCATGGTCGAGTTCGTCGATGGCAGCGTGAAAGACAGCTTCCACGGTCGCAGTGCCGTGATTGCACCGCTGGCGCTGACGATTTTCGTCTGGGTCTTCCTGATGAACGCCATCGACCTCATCCCGGTCGACTGGATTCCTCAGTTGGCCATCATGATTTCCGGCGACCACCACATTCCGTTCCGCGCTGTGTCGACTACCGACCCTAACGCAACCATCGGTATGGCGCTGTCAGTCTTCGCCCTCATCATTTTCTACAGCATCAAGGTCAAGGGTATCGGCGGTTTCATCGGCGAGTTGACCCTGCACCCGTTCGGCAGCAAGAACATTCTGGTTCAGGCGCTACTGATTCCGGTGAACTTCCTGCTTGAATTCGTGACTCTGATCGCCAAACCGGTTTCTCTGGCACTGCGTCTTTTCGGCAACATGTACGCAGGCGAACTGGTGTTCATCCTGATCGCGGTCATGTTCGGCAGTGGCCTGCTCTGGCTGAGCGGTCTGGGCGTTATTCTGCAGTGGGCGTGGGCTGTGTTCCACATCCTGATCATCACCCTGCAAGCGTTCATCTTCATGATGCTGACCATCGTCTATCTTTCGATGGCTCACGAAGATAACCATTAAGACTCGCCTGGCGTGTCTGATGATCCCCTCGCTAAGGTGAGGGGGTGCCCGCGAGGGCTTGATGCATGAAACGATTTTGCTTTACCGCTTTAATCTAAAAAAACCTAACCAATACGACGTAAAAGTCGGGAGGAAAGATGGAAACTGTAGTTGGTCTAACTGCTATCGCTGTTGCACTGCTGATCGGCCTGGGCGCACTGGGTACTGCAATCGGTTTCGGCTTGCTGGGCGGTAAATTCCTGGAAGGCGCAGCGCGTCAACCAGAAATGGTTCCAATGCTGCAAGTTAAAATGTTCATCGTGGCTGGTCTGCTCGACGCCGTAACCATGATCGGTGTTGGTATCGCTCTGTTCTTCACTTTTGCGAACCCCTTCGTTGGTCAACTCGCTGGCTGATCACTCGAATTGTCGAGTTGATTGGTGTGATGGACAACGAACGAGCGAGGTGTTGGCGTGAACATTAATGCAACCCTGATTGGCCAGTCCGTTGCGTTCTTCATTTTTGTGCTGTTCTGCATGAAGTTCGTATGGCCTCCGGTCATCGCGGCTTTGCACGAACGTCAGAAGAAGATTGCGGATGGATTGGACGCTGCCAGCCGAGCAGCTCGCGACCTGGAGTTGGCCCAAGATAAAGCGGGTCAACAACTGCGCGAAGCGAAATCTCAGGCAGCTGAAATCATTGAGCAGAGCAAGAAACGCGGTACTCAGATTGTTGACGAAGCCCGAGAACAGGCTCGCGTCGAAGCTGACCGCATCAAGGCTCAGGCTCAGGCCGAGATCGAGCAGGAACTGAACGGCGTCAAAGACGCGCTGCGCGCCCAACTGGGTAGCCTGGCAGTCAATGGCGCAGAGAAGATCCTGGGTGCCACAATCGATCAAAACGCGCACGCGGAGCTGGTTAACAAACTGGCTGCTGAAATTTAAGCGAGGGCGATCATGGCAGAACTGACCACGTTGGCCCGACCTTACGCTAAGGCAGCCTTCGAGCATGCACAGACGCACCAGCAGCTGGCCAATTGGTCAGCCATGCTCGGCCTGGCTGCTGCAGTGTCGCAAGACGACACTATGCAGCGCATGCTCAAGGCCCCGCGACTGACGAGCGCAGACAAGGCCGCCACTTTTATTGAAGTGTGCGGCGACAAGTTCGATGCCAAGGCACAGAATTTCATCCAGGTCGTTGCAGAAAACGACCGTCTCCCGCTTTTGCCGGAGATCTCCGAGCTGTTCGACCTGTACAAGGCCGAGCAGGAAAAATCGGTAGATGTGGATGTGACCAGTGCTTTTGCATTGAACCAAGAACAGCAAGACAAACTCGCCAAGGTTCTCAGTGCACGGCTCGGCCGGGAAGTGCGCCTGCACGCTGCGGAGGATGCCACCCTTATTGGTGGTGTCATCATCCGCGCCGGCGACCTGGTTATCGATGGCTCAGTTCGCGGCAAACTCGCGCAACTAGCCGAAGCATTGAAATCTTGAGTTTGAAGGGGCAGCAGAGCAATGCAGCAACTCAATCCTTCCGAAATAAGTGAAATCATCAAGGGTCGCATCGACAAGCTCGATGTAACCTCCCAAGCCCGTAACGAAGGTACTGTCGTCAGCGTGTCTGACGGTATCGTTCGGATCCACGGTCTCGCCGACGTTATGTACGGCGAAATGATCGAGTTTCCGGGCGGCGTCTTCGGTATGGCGCTCAACCTTGAGCAAGACTCTGTAGGCGCCGTTGTATTGGGCTCCTACCAGACTCTGGCTGAAGGCATGAGCGCCAAGTGCACTGGCCGCATCCTGGAAGTTCCGGTTGGTAAGGAACTGCTGGGTCGCGTAGTCGACGCACTGGGTAATCCTGTCGATGGCAAAGGTCCGCTGAACAACACCGAGACTGATGCTGTAGAGAAAGTCGCACCGGGCGTTATCTGGCGTAAGTCGGTAGACCAGCCTGTACAGACTGGCTACAAGGCTGTCGATGCCATGATCCCTGTCGGCCGTGGCCAGCGTGAGCTGATCATCGGTGACCGTCAGATCGGTAAAACCGCTCTGGCGATCGACGCGATCATCAACCAGAAGAACAGCGGCATTTTCTGCGTATACGTAGCAATCGGTCAGAAGCAATCGACCATCGCCAACGTGGTTCGCAAGCTGGAAGAAAACGGCGCCCTGGCCAACACGATCATCGTGGCTGCCAGTGCTTCCGAATCTCCAGCGCTGCAGTTCCTGGCACCGTACTCCGGTTGCACCATGGGCGAATACTTCCGCGACCGCGGTGAAGACGCGCTGATCGTTTATGACGATCTGTCCAAGCAAGCAGTGGCTTACCGCCAGATTTCCCTGCTGCTGCGCCGTCCACCAGGCCGTGAAGCTTACCCAGGCGACGTGTTCTATCTCCACTCCCGTCTGCTGGAGCGCGCATCCCGCGTTTCTGAAGAGTACGTAGAGAAGTTCACCAACGGCGCAGTGACCGGCAAAACCGGTTCGCTGACTGCACTGCCGATCATCGAAACCCAGGCGGGCGACGTTTCCGCGTTCGTTCCGACCAACGTGATCTCGATCACTGACGGTCAGATCTTCCTGGAATCGGCCATGTTCAACTCCGGCATCCGTCCGGCAGTGAACGCCGGTGTTTCGGTATCCCGTGTGGGTGGTGCCGCTCAGACCAAGATCATCAAGAAGCTTTCCGGTGGTATCCGTACCGCTCTGGCTCAGTACCGTGAACTGGCTGCATTCGCCCAGTTTGCTTCTGACCTGGACGAAGCGACCCGCAAGCAGCTTGAACATGGTCAGCGTGTTACCGAGCTGATGAAGCAGAAGCAATACGCGCCAATGTCGATTGCTGACATGTCGCTGTCGCTGTATGCCGCTGAGCGTGGGTTCCTGACTGACGTCGAAATCGCCAAAATTGGCAGCTTTGAACAAGCGCTGATTGCTTACTTCAACCGCGATCACGCCGATTTGATGGCGAAGATCAACGTGAAGGGTGACTTCAACGACGAAATCGATTCTGGCCTCAAGGCTGGCATCGAGAAGTTCAAGGCCACCCAAACCTGGTAAGCCGCAGCGGGGGTCGAGAGGCCCCCGCTTGCTAACCTGATAGGTGTTACATGGCAGGCGCAAAAGAGATTCGCAGTAAGATTGCGAGCATCAAAAGCACGCAAAAGATCACCAGCGCCATGGAAAAAGTGGCGGTCAGCAAAATGCGCAAGGCTCAAATGCGCATGGCAGCTAGCCGTCCCTACGCGGAGCGTATCCGCCAGGTCATCGGTCATCTTGCCAACGCTAACCCGGAATACCGCCACCCTTTCATGATCGAGCGCCCAGTAAAGCGTGTCGGTTATGTCGTAGTGAGCAGTGACCGTGGTCTGTGTGGTGGCTTGAATACCAACCTGTTCAAGGCTTTGGTCAAGGACATGGCGAAGAACCGTGAAAACGGCGTAGAGATCGATCTGTGCGTGGTCGGCAGCAAAGGTGCGGCGTTTTTCCGCAACTTCGGCGGTAACGTCGTCGCTGCGATCAGCCACTTGGGCGAAGAGCCGTCGATCAATGATTTGATTGGCAGCGTCAAGGTGATGCTGGATGCCTACCTGGATGGCCGGATTGATCGCCTGTCCGTGGTATCCAACAAGTTCATCAACACCATGACCCAGCAACCAACGGTCGAGCAATTGATTCCGTTGGTGGCCACCCAGGATCAAGAACTCAAGCACCACTGGGATTATCTGTACGAACCCGACGCCAAGGAGCTGCTGGATGGCTTGATGGTACGTTACGTGGAGTCGCAGGTTTATCAGGCGGTGGTCGAGAACAACGCAGCCGAACAGGCCGCGCGGATGATCGCGATGAAGAACGCCACAGACAACGCCGGTGATTTGATCAGCGATTTGCAGCTGATCTACAACAAGGCGCGTCAGGCAGCGATCACCCAAGAGATCTCGGAAATCGTCGGCGGCGCTGCCGCGGTTTAACGGTTCAAAATTCAGAGGAACCAGCTAATGAGTAGCGGACGTATCGTTCAAATCATCGGCGCCGTGATCGACGTGGAATTCCCACGCGATAGCGTACCGAGCATCTACAACGCGCTGAAGGTACAAGGCGCGGAAACCACTCTCGAAGTCCAGCAGCAGCTGGGCGACGGCGTGGTTCGTACCATTGCAATGGGTTCGACCGAAGGCTTGAAGCGCGGTCTGGACGTTATCGACAGCGGCGCAGCCATTTCGGTACCGGTCGGTAAAGCGACCCTGGGCCGTATCATGGACGTCCTCGGTAACCCAATCGACGAAGCCGGCCCGATCGAAACCGAAGAGCGCTGGGGCATTCACCGTCCAGCACCTTCGTTCGCAGAACAGGCAGGCGGCAACGACCTGCTGGAAACCGGCATCAAGGTTATCGACCTGGTTTGCCCGTTTGCCAAAGGCGGTAAGGTGGGTCTGTTCGGTGGTGCCGGTGTCGGCAAGACCGTAAACATGATGGAGCTGATCCGTAACATCGCCATCGAACACAGCGGTTACTCCGTGTTCGCTGGTGTGGGCGAGCGTACCCGTGAGGGTAACGACTTCTACCACGAGATGAAGGACTCCAACGTTCTGGACAAAGTGGCACTGGTTTACGGTCAGATGAACGAGCCGCCGGGTAACCGTCTGCGCGTAGCACTGACCGGCCTGACCATGGCCGAGAAGTTCCGTGACGAAGGTAACGACGTACTGTTGTTCGTTGACAACATCTACCGTTACACACTGGCCGGTACTGAAGTATCCGCACTGCTGGGCCGTATGCCTTCGGCAGTAGGCTACCAGCCGACCCTGGCCGAAGAGATGGGCGTGCTGCAAGAGCGCATCACTTCGACCAAAGAAGGTTCGATCACCTCGATCCAGGCGGTATACGTACCGGCGGATGACTTGACCGACCCGTCGCCAGCGACCACTTTCGCCCACTTGGACGCCACGGTCGTTCTTTCCCGTGACATCGCTTCCCTGGGTATCTACCCGGCGGTCGATCCACTGGATTCGACTTCGCGTCAGCTGGACCCGAACGTGATCGGCCAGGAGCACTACGACACCGCTCGCGGCGTTCAGTATGTGCTGCAGCGTTACAAAGAGCTGAAAGACATCATTGCGATCCTGGGTATGGACGAACTGTCGGAAACCGACAAGCAGTTGGTATCCCGCGCTCGTAAGATCCAGCGCTTCCTGTCGCAGCCGTTCTTCGTGGCTGAAGTCTTCACCGGTGCTTCGGGTAAATACGTTTCCCTGAAAGACACTATTGCTGGCTTCAAAGGCATCCTCAACGGCGACTACGACCACCTGCCAGAACAAGCGTTCTATATGGTGGGCGGCATCGAAGAAGCCATCGAGAAAGCCAAGAAACTGTAACCCCCGGCGCCCGGCGACGGGCGCTAATCAGGTTGAGGCAGGCAAATGGCTATGACAGTCCATTGCGACATCGTCAGTGCGGAAGGAGAAATTTTCTCCGGTCTGGTCGAGATGGTGATTGCGCACGGTAACCTGGGTGATATCGGTATCGCTCCAGGTCACGCGCCGCTGATCACAGATCTGAAACCCGGTCCTATCCGTCTGATCAAGCAGGGTGGAGAAGCCGAGGTGTTCTACATCTCCGGTGGTTTCCTTGAGGTTCAACCGAACATGGTCAAAGTGCTTGCCGATACTGTGCAACGCGCTGCTGACCTGGACGAGGCCTCTGCTCAGGAAGCCGTCAAGGCTGCCGAGAAAGCCCTGAACGAGAAAGGCGCGGATTTCGACTACGGATCTGCCGCGGCACGTCTGGCCGAGGCTGCAGCTCAGCTGCGCACCGTCCAGCAAATTCGTAAGAAATTCGGCGGCTAACGTCGTCGGTTTCGATACGTGATTGAGTAAAAGGGTAGCCTCGGCTACCCTTTTTCTTTTTTCAGAATCAGCCCGGCCAGGTTCACCCCCAGCCTGTGGCTTCCTCGGTTGGAATCCCCTTCATGTCTCTCGATATCGTCATTCTCGCCGCAGGCCAGGGCACACGTATGCGTTCGGCGTTGCCGAAGGTCCTTCACCCTGTGGCTGGTGATTCCATGCTCGGTCATGTTATCCACAGCGCCCGCCAGCTCAACCCGCAAGGGATACACGTGGTGATCGGCCATGGTGCCGACGCGGTGCGTGAACGGTTGGCCGCGGATGATCTGAATTTCGTGCTTCAGGACAAACAACTAGGCACAGGTCACGCGGTTGCTCAGGCGGTACCAGGGCTGACGGCCGATACGGTATTGATCCTCTACGGGGATGTGCCGCTGATTGAAGTCGAGACCCTGCAACGGCTTCTCACGCGGGTCAACCCGCAGCAGCTGGGGCTTTTGACCGTGACGTTGGACGATCCAACAGGCTACGGTCGTATCGTCCGTGATGAACAGGGCCAGGTCAGCGCCATTGTCGAGCACAAGGACGCGACAGATACTCAGCGAGCGATCACCGAAGGCAACACCGGCATCCTCGCGGTGCCCGGCAACCGCCTGGCTGACTGGTTGGGGCGACTGTCGAACAACAACGTGCAGGGCGAGTATTACCTGACAGACGTCATCGCCATGGCCGTCGGCGACGGCATGGTGGTAGCCACCGAGCAGCCCCACGACGCCATGGAAGTGCAAGGCGCGAACGACCGTAAGCAACTGGCGGAACTGGAGCGGCATTATCAACTACGAGAAGGTCGTCGGTTGATGGCACTCGGCGTCACCCTGCGTGATCCTTCACGCTTCGATGTCCGCGGGGACGTCACCGTGGGCCGGGACGTCATGATCGACATCAACGTCATCCTCGAAGGGCGCGTGGTGATCGAGGATGAGGTGAGCATCGGCCCCAACTGCGTCATCAAAGACAGCACGCTGCGCAAAGGCGCGGTGATCAAAGCCAACAGCCATCTGGACGGGGCAATTGTGGGCGAAGGCGCCGACGCAGGACCTTTCGCCCGGCTGCGTCCTGGCACCGTGCTGGACGCTCGCGCGCATGTGGGTAACTTTGTCGAACTGAAAAATGCGCACCTGGGCGAAGGCGCCAAGGCAGGTCACCTGACTTATCTGGGTGACGCCGTCGTTGGCGCCCGGACTAACATCGGTGCCGGGACCATCACGTGTAACTACGATGGTGCGAACAAACACAAAACGGTAATGGGGGAGGACGTGTTCATCGGCTCTAACAACTCGTTGGTCGCGCCTGTGGATATCTCTTCCGGCGCGACTACAGCGGCGGGTTCAACGATCACGCAGAATGTAGACCCTTCACAGTTGGCAGTCGCCCGTGCCCGTCAGCGCAACATCGACGGCTGGAAGCGTCCGGTCAAAATCAAAAAAGACTGAAGTTATCCACAGGGCAGTCCTTTGTAGGAGCGAACTTGTTCGTGAGAAAGTCTTAAGCCTGCACACAGTCTCTCCAACAAGGTGCCCCTACAAGCTCACTGCGTTTCTTACACTGCCACTTGACGAAAACCTTTCGATAGGTTTTTATTGCCTTCGTTATCTTTCGAAACGAAACTTAAGGCCGTCATGTCGAAGCGCAATACGCCCCAACGTCGCCACAACATCCTTGCGCTGCTCAACGAGCAGGGTGAGGTCAGTGTCGACGAGTTGGCCAAGCGCTTCGACACCTCGGAAGTGACCATCCGTAAGGACCTGGCAGCGCTGGAAAGCAATGGGCTGCTGCTCCGTCGCTATGGCGGCGCTGTCACCCTTCCGCAAGAATTGATTGGCGATGTCAGTCAGCCGATTTCCCTTTTTAAGCAAGCCATCGCCCGCGCTGCCGTCGGACGTATCCGCGAGCACGCACGCATCATCATCGACAGTGGCAGTACCACGGCCGCGATGATTCCCGAACTGGGCCTGCAGCCCGGGCTGGTGGTGATGACCAACTCATTGCCTGTGGCCAATGCCTTGGGCGAGCTTGAGCATGAGCCGGTATTGCTCATGACCGGCGGCACGTGGGACCCGCACTCTGAATCCTTCCAGGGGCAGGTGGCGGAACAGGTGCTGCGCTCATACGATTTCGATCAGTTGTTCATTGGCGCCGACGGTATTGACCTGGCGCGTGGCACTACCACGTTTAATGAACTGCTGGGCTTGAGTCGTGTGATGGCCGAGGTCGCCCGCGAAGTGATCGTGATGGTCGAGTCCGACAAGGTCGGTCGCAAGATTCCCAATCTGGAGCTGCCCTGGAGCAGCGTTCATACCCTCATTACCGATGATCGCCTGCCCCAAGCGGCACGCGAGCACATTCAGGCCCGCGGCATCACGTTGATATGCGCCGCTGTTTCCTAGGAGAAAAGAACCATGTGTGGAATTGTTGGCGCTATTGCTGAACGTAACGTGACGGCCATCTTGCTCGAAGGCCTCAAGCGCCTCGAGTACCGCGGCTACGACAGCGCCGGTGTCGCGCTCTTCTCCAGTGCCGGTGTGCTTGAGCGCCGCCGTCGCGTAGGCAAGGTCAATGAGTTGGAGCAGGCTCTGGCCGGCGAGCCGTTGCTTGGCCGTCTGGGCATCGCCCACACCCGTTGGGCCACACACGGCGCGCCAACCGAACGCAACGCGCACCCGCATTTTTCCAACGATGAACTGGCGGTGGTCCACAACGGCATCATCGAGAACCACGAACCACTGCGCGCGCGTCTTAAAGGCCTGGGTTACGTGTTCACGTCGGATACCGACACCGAAGTCATCGTCCATTTGCTGCACCACAAACTTCAGGACACGCCGGATCTGGCCGTGGCCCTCAAGGCCGCGGTCAAGGAACTGCACGGTGCTTATGGCTTGTCCGTGATCAGTGCCAAACAACCCGATCGTCTGCTCGCCGCCCGCAGCGGCAGCCCGCTGGTGGTGGGCTTGGGGCTGGGCGAAAACTTCCTGGCTTCCGACCAATTGGCCCTGCGTCAGGTCACGGATCGCTTTGTGTACCTGGAAGAGGGCGATATTGCAGAAATTCGCCGCGACAGCGTCCAGATCTGGAACGCCGACGGCCTGTCCGTCGAGCGCGAAACCGTGCAGTACCGTGAGGGTGCCGAAGCCGCCGACAAAGGTGAGTTCCGCCACTTCATGCTCAAGGAAATCCACGAGCAACCGAAAGTCGTGCAGCGCACGCTGGAAGGCCGTCTCGGTCAGCAACAGGTGCTGGTCCAGGCCTTCGGGCCGCAAGCCGCCGAACTGTTTGCCAAGGTGCGCAACGTGCAGATCGTTGCGTGCGGCACCAGTTATCACGCGGGCATGGTTGCGCGTTATTGGCTGGAAGGGTTGGCGGGCATCCCCTGTCAGGTAGAAGTGGCGAGCGAATTCCGTTACCGCAAGGTCGTGGTGCAGCCGGACACCCTGTTTGTTTCGATCTCACAGTCGGGCGAGACCGCTGACACACTCGCCGCACTTCGCAACGCCAAGGAGCTGGGCTTCCTGGCCAGTCTGGCGATCTGCAACGTCGGCATCAGCTCGTTGGTGCGTGAGTCAGACCTGACCCTGCTGACCCAGGCCGGCCCTGAGATTGGTGTCGCCTCCACCAAAGCGTTCACCACGCAGCTGGTGGGCTTGTTGCTGCTGACGTTGTCGCTGGGGCAGGTCAGAGGCACCTTGGCAGAAGGCGTTGAAGCGGAACTGGTGGAAGAGCTGCGCCGCCTGCCGACTCGCTTGGGCGAAGCACTGGCCATGGAGGCGACTATCGAGAAAGTCGCCGAACTGTTCGCCGAGAAACACCACACGCTGTTCCTCGGCCGTGGCGCGCAATTCCCCGTGGCGATGGAAGGCGCCTTGAAGCTTAAGGAAATCTCCTACATCCACGCCGAAGCCTACCCGGCAGGCGAGCTGAAACACGGCCCGTTGGCCCTGGTCGACAGCGACATGCCGGTGGTCACCGTCGCACCGAACAACGAACTGCTGGAGAAGCTGAAATCCAACCTGCAGGAAGTGCGCGCGCGGGGCGGCGAGCTGATCGTTTTCGCCGACGAACAAGCCGGCCTCGAAAATGGTGAAGGCACCCACGTCATCGCCATGCCGCACATCATCGACGCGCTGGCGCCGATTCTGTACACCATCCCGCTGCAGCTTCTGTCGTATTACGTGGCGGTGTTGAAAGGGACAGACGTTGACCAACCGCGCAACCTGGCGAAGTCAGTGACCGTGGAATAAGTTATCCACAGCTGGCGTTGTATCTCCCCACACTAGCGGCTGCCCCAACTTGTTCGGGGCAGCCGTCACTTCATCAAGTCGGCTGGCAGAAACGACTTATCAATGATCGCCTTCCAGTCTACGTCGCCCTTCAGTTCGCCGTTCAACCTCAAACCATCGGCCATGCGGTCCAGCTCTGCCAGGTTGAAGTCGCCCTCGCTCCACATGTGTGACGTGACCATGTTATCCACAGCCTCTTTGGCAATCGCCGGTTCAAGTTTGAAGCTCTTGGCGAGGATGTCGGCCGCCTGTTGAGGGTTGTCGTAGATGGCTTTGACGCCCATTCGGCGTCCTTCGATGATTGCTTTCAGCTTGTCGGGATGAGCCTTGGCGAACTCACGGGTGGTGATGCCGACCGATGTGGTCATTGGCGGAAGCACATCGCTGGATTTATACAGCGTGTCGTACTGGTCTTTGCGAATGATCGAGAGCGGCTCGATCAACACGGCTGCGTCTACGGCTTTCTGGTCAAGCAAGGTCAGTCCGTTTACATAACCGCCGGAAGCGACCCGCGCCACTTTGTTCGCGTCGACGCTCTTGGCCTTCAACGACATCAGCAACAGCATTTCCGACACGCCCTTGGGGGAGGTGATCGCGACTTTCTTGCCTTCCAGTTGGGCAATGTCCTTGAGTGCCGAGCCCTTGAGCGTCACCACCGAAGACTCCGCCACCGAGCGCGTGCCGACGTTGATCATCACTAGGTCCAGCCCCTGACGTTGGGCCGCCAGCGCTGCGGCGACTGCGACCTCACCATAAGGCGTGTCGCTGGCCAGGATGTTGCGAACCGTCGTCCCGCCACCGCCTGAACCCAGGATGCCGGTGATATCGACCCCAGCCTTTTTGAACAATCCGTTTTCCATCGCGACCGCATACGGCAAGCCGTACAGGCTCGTGCCCCACTGGGTGACGGAGATCTCATCGGCGCGCGCCATGGGCGCCACCAAAAACAATGCGGCCAGGCCAGCGGCGGCAAACTTTCGGGTAGAGCGCATAAGGGCTTGCTGTGCAGTCATGCTCGGAACTCCTGATAGCATCGAAGTACGTTCGTGATGGCAAGAATTGAATGCGACGGCGATGTTTTTTTAGTTTCTGTACGCTATTAAAAGTTACGGAGCAAGATACAGGCCAGTTGCATACCGCCCCCTGAAAGTGTCAAAAAAACTATTCATCTAGTTGATATCTAACAACTTTACGTGAGGCATACGTTTCTTTCATTGACTACCGGTCAGCGGGTAGCGGTCGAAAAAGAAGCGTACACATTGGTTTAAGCACCTTTTCAACTCAGCGGCCGCGCGTGTCGGCGTGTATTGAAAGACGTCCCCCTTTGGTGCGAGGAAGGGACGTTGGCACTACGCTGGAGCGAATAGCGTGTACATCCTATTAGTGCTTTGGCTGACTTTATTATGAGCGCCTGCATTGTTATGCACATATGTTCCTGCGCTGAGCCGCCGTTGAATTTAAGTCGTTGTAAATCATATAGATGAAATTTTTACCGTCTGCTTTCACGCGATCAGTCGCACATTGGCTCCCATCTTGCTAATACCTAGATATCTAGCGTGTGCATTATAAATAGAACGCTTTTGGCCTATAGGGCTCAAGGTTCACCGGCCGAACTGGGGGAGTGAATATGACGTTTGCAGTGAAAGGCGGGGCCGTTGAGACGTTGCACGTGGCACCGGATACCCGCACCGCGCATGTCACGTTGAAACAAGTGACACGTTCCTTCAAGAAGGCTGGCACCAAAGAAATGTTCGCCGCGCTCGGGCCTATCGATCTGACGTTGAACAAGGGCGAATTCTTTTCCGTGGTCGGCCCTTCGGGGTGTGGAAAGTCGACCTTGATGGACGTGCTCTCCGGCCTTGCACGCCCGACGTCGGGGGAGGTGATGTTCGAAGGCAAGGTCATTTCCAGCGTCCCGGACGGCGTCGGCGTGGTGTTTCAGGAAGACGCGTCTTTCCCCTGGCTCACCGTACGCGACAACATCGCCTTCGGTCTTCGCCGCAGTGGCGTTGACGGCCCGGAGGTTGAGCGCCGCGTGATCTACGCCCTGGGCTTCATGGGCCTGCGCGATTTTGCCGGCGCCTATCCTGCGCAACTGTCAGGCGGCATGCGCCAGCGGGTGTGCATCGCCCGCACGCTTGTCATGCAGCCGCGCCTGATCCTGATGGACGAACCCTTCGGTGCACTGGATCAACAAACCCGTCTGCTGATGGGCGATGAGTTGCTGCGGCTGTGGCGCGAAACCAATGCCACCGTGTTGCTGATCACCCACGCCCTGGACGAGGCCGCCATATTGTCGGACCGGGTCGGGGTGATGTCCTCACGGCCGGGGCTGTTCATCGACATGGTTGAAACCGGCTGGGACCGCGACCGCGACAGTCGCGTGGTCTCGACGCCACGCTTCGGCGAGATCAATTCGCGGCTGTGGGACAAGCTGCGGGTGGAGACCATGAAGGTCATGGGCACGCAGCACTGATCCGGTTCGGCCATCTCTTGAGGACGTCGATTTGAATATCGAAAGCGTGCTGCGATCTGTGTTGGTCGCAGGCTTCATCGGGTTGATCGAGTTGCTGTGTCGCACTCACGTCATCCCGCAGACCGTGATGATCCCGCCATCGCAGATGTTCACCCATCTGGTTGGGCTGGTGACAGCCGGCCAGTACAGCAAAGACATTCTGTTCAGCTTTACCAACATCGTCGTTTCGGCGTTTGTCGCGATCATCAGCGGCTTTTTCATCGGCCTGGCGGTGCACTCGATGCCGCGCTTTCGTGGGGCGCTGGAGCCGCTGCTGGCCAGTTATTACGCGGTGCCGACCTTTATTTTCTACCCCGTCTTCATCGTGGTGTTCGGTGTGGGCCATGGCTCGATCATCGCCATCGCCGTGCTGTTGGCCATCGTCGCGATGATCACCGCTACGCTCACCGGTCTCGACCGCATCCCTCAGGTGCTGCGCAAAAGCGCCGCCGTGATGCGCATGTCCAGGCTGCAAACCGCCTGGCGAATCGAACTGCCGGCCGCGCTGCCGTACCTGTTCGGCGGCGTGAAACTGGCCGTGGCGTACGCGTTCATCGGCGTGATTGCTTCGGAATTCATCCTGTCCGGCTCCGGCATCGGTTACGCCATTGCCTTTGCCTACAACAACTTCGAAAGCGACAACATGTACGCCCTCATGTTGCTGGTGCTGATCAGCGTCACGCTGATCAACGCGGCGCTCAACTTCTTCGACCGCCGCTTGCAAGCGCGTCGTCAACGGTGACCGGCATGCAGAGATTCCTACCGACCTTTTTACTGGTGCTGGCGCTGATCGCCGGGTGGCAATTGCTGCACATGGCTATCGGCGCGGGGGCACTGACATCGCCATGGATGACCGTCACCCACCTGATTTCAATGATGGGCACGGTCGAGCTGTGGACCAACGTCGGTGAAACCGCCAAGGCGTTCGCCTACGCCATGAGCCTGGCGTTGATCGGCGGCATCGTGCTCGGCGTACTGCTGGGGGTTAACCGACTGGCCGGCGCGGTGGCCGAGCCGATCCTGCTCAACCTGTACGCCATCCCCAAAGTCACGCTGTATCCGCTGGTGCTGCTGTGCTTCGGCCTCGGACTGTCCTCGAAAGTGGCATTCGGCGTCATGCACGGGTTGATTCCGATCCTGCTGTTCACCATGAACGCCATCCGCCAAATGCGCCCGGTGTACATGCGCACTGCCGGCACCCTGCGGCTCACGCCGATTCAGTCACTGTTCCACGTGTTGCTGCCGGCAATCCTGCCGGAGATCGTGGCCGGCGTAAGGCTGGGTTTTGCCCTGACATTGCTGGGCGTGCTGATCGGCGAAATGTTCGCTTCACAGCGCGGGCTGGGCTACATGGCCGTCAACGCCATGGGCCTGGGCGACATACCGACCATCATGGCCGTCGCGCTGTTGCTCACGGTCATCGCAGTCACCTGCAACAGCCTGATGCTCATGCTCGACAAGAAACTTCAGCACCGCTAAACCGCTTTTTTTCGCACCGAACCGTATCCACATAGGGGTAACCACGATGTATGACGTTTTCCAGACTGACCGCCTTATCGATCTTTGGCTGACCGAAGACATCGGTTACTGCGACCTGACCGCGCAGGTCATGATCGAGCCAGACGAAACCGGCGCCTTTTACATGAACGCGCGGGAAACCCTGATCGTTTCCGGCATCGACATCGCCGCACGGGTGTTCAAGCGTTACGACCCGACGCTGGAAGTGATCGTACGCGTCAAAGACGGCCAGAAAATCGAAGCCGGCACCGTGATGATTGATGTGAGCGGTAACGCCCGCAGCGTGCTGACTGCCGAGCGCACCGCGTTGAACATCGTGCAGCGCATGTCGGGTATTGCCAACGAGACCGCCAAGTACGTGGCAGCCGTCGCCGGCAGCAACGCTCGCCTGATCGACACCCGCAAGACCACCCCGGGCCTGCGCATGCTGGAAAAACACGCGGTCACCTGCGGTGGCGGCCTGAACCATCGCCTGGGCCTGGACAACGGCGTGATGATCAAAGACAACCACATTGCGGTGTGCGGCGGCATCACCCAGGCAGTCCAGCGCGCCCGTCGCCAGTTGCCGGTGCTGACCAAGCTGGAAGTGGAGTGCGACAGCCTGACCCAAGTGGCCGAAGCGCTGGAAGCCAACGTCGATGTCATCATGCTCGACAACATGAGCGTGGCCGACATGACCGAAGCGGTGAAAATGGTCAACGGCCGCACCAAGCTCGAAGCATCGGGTGGCATCAATCTGTCCACCATCGGCGCGATCTCCAAGACCGGTGTCGACTACATTTCCACCAGCAAGCTCAATCAGGCAGCGGTGTGTGTAGACATCGGCCTGGACGAGGCGGAGTAAGGCACATGGCGCAGGGCATCTTCTTCTTTATTGTCGGCCCCAGTGGTGCCGGCAAGGATTCGTTGATCGAAGGCGCCCGCGCCCAACTCGGTGAGGCCGGTCGGTATGTGTTCGCTCGCCGTACCATTACGCGCCCGTCCGGCGCTCCAGGCGAAGATCACGACGGCGTCACCGAAGCCCAATTCAACACGTCCTTGGCCGCAGGGGATTTTTTGATCACCTGGGAAGCCCACGGGCTGTCATACGGTTTGTCAGCGGACCTGCTGAGCGCCTTGAGCAACGGTAATCACGTCATCGCCAACGGCTCGCGCAAAATGATCCGCGAACTGGCCGGACTTGTCCCCAGGCTGGTCGTCGTCGAGGTCACGGCCTCCATCGACGTGCTGGCGTCAAGGATTCTGGCGCGCGGCCGGGAAAATGCCATGGAGGCCCGCGCCCGGGTCATGCGCCAGGTCGAGCCGCTGCCGGTGGACATCGAAACCATTCGCGTGAGCAATGATGGCGCCCTCGACCACGGCATTACCGCGTTTGTCAGAGCGCTGGCCACTGCCACTCAGCGCTTGCGGCTGCGCCGGGTGCCGGTGTCCACAGGCCTTGAGCGGATTGCCTATCTGCCGATGCAGAGCGCCGTGCTGTCGGCTGCCGACTATCTGGGCGCTTCAAAAGTAGACCTCTTGGCCGACGGCAAATCATTGAGCGTGCAGATTCACGGTCTGGCGGCCGAGGCGTTGCTGGCGCCTGACGAGCTGGGCTTGAGCGAAGAGGCGTTCGCGAGCTGGGACGTTGCCGAGGGCGCGGAGGTTGCCTTGCGGCGCACGCCATCACCGGCCAGCCGCCAGGCGTTGATTCAGAAAGTCCAGGGCCACGAACTGGGCGAAGCCGAGTACGAAATGCTGCTGCGCGACATCATCGAAGGCCGCTACACCGAAGGCGAGATCAGCGCGTTTCTGGTCAGCGCCACGCGCAGCCTGTCCGACGCCGAGGTCATCGCGCTGGCCCGGGTGCGGACTCGTTTCACCCCGACCCTGCACTGGGATCACCCCATCGTGGTCGACAAGCATTCCATGGGTGGTGTCCCCGGCAGCCGCATCACGCTGCTGGTGGTGCCGATTGTCGCGGCCCATGGCATGGCGATGCCCAAGACTTCTTCGCGGGCGATCACGTCGGCGGCAGGCACCGCCGATGCGATGGAGGCGGTGGCCCGCGTCGACCTGACCGTGGCCGACGTGCAGCGCTGCGTCGAGCAGGCTGGCGCGTGCATTGCCTGGAACGGCCGGCTCAATCACTCCGTGGTGGACGACGTGATGAACGCCATCACCCGCCCGCTGGGTATCGACTCCAATCGCTGGTCGGTGGCCTCGATCCTGTCGAAGAAGCTCACGGCCGGTTCAACCCACGTCGTGGTCGATCTGCCCTACGGCCCCCGCACCAAACTGAAAACCCAGGCGCAGGCCCGGGAGCTGGGCGACCTGTTCGAGCGCGTCGGTGCCGGACTCGGTCTGACCGTTGTCGCCTTTGCCACTGACGGCAGCCGACCGATTGGCCGTGGCATCGGCCCGGCGCTTGAAGTGCGCGACGTGCGTTCGGTGCTGGCCAACGACCCGTCGGCGCCACAGGATTTGCGGGAAAAGGCGATTTTCTTCGCCGGGCAGATTCTCTCCTGGGACCCGGCGGTGGGCAGCGTCGAAGCCGGGCGCCAATTGGCTGAAGACCTGTTGACCAGCGGCAAGGCGAATGCGGCGTTCGAGCGGATCATCGATGCGCAGGGCAGAAAGGAACCGTCGCTGCCCGGTGCGTTGACCTATTCGGTGTTCGCAACCGCTGCAGGGCAGGTGAGCGAGCTGGACGGCTGGCGCATCGCGGAAATTGCCCGACGCGCCGGAGCGCCTGTGGATAAGTCAGCCGGCATTGATCTTAAAATCGGGCAGGGCGAGTTTGTGACGCAGGGGCAATGCCTGTATGTAGTTCATGCTTCCAATGCCGCGGACCTGGAGTCGGCAAGCGTGCTGGCGCAGATGAGCAATGGCGTGACGTTATCGCCGCAACGCGAGCAGGGATAAAAAGCAAAACCGAGGTGAAGAAATGCGTGAAGAGATAGCGACGACAAAGCGTTGGGTCATCCACATCGAGAGCCGTCTGATCTGCGCGCCTGACGGCTTGAACCAGGATGCCGTACAGCGACTGGCCGCTCAGGTGGCCACGCTGCATCAACGGGGCATTGAAGTGGTGGTGGTGTCAGCCGGTGCCACCGGTGCCTGCGCCACTCAAGCGGGCGATCAGGCGAATGGCACGGCAGTGCCGCTGCACGAGGCGCAGGCCCTGGCTGCCATCGGCCAGATCAAGCTGACCAATGCCTGGGCCCAAGGTCTTGAAGCCCATGGGCTGCAGTCGGCGCAGATCCTCCTGACCCAGGATGACCTGTCTCACCGCAAGCACTACCTCAACGCCCGCAGCACACTGCAGGTGTTGCTCAAAAACGGAGCCGTTCCGGTGGTCAGCGAAAACGGCACCGTCGCCAGCCACGGCATACGTGCGGGCGACACCGACAGCCTCGGCGCGTTGATCGTGAACCTGGTGCAGGCCGACACTTACATCTTGCTGACTGAACTTGAAGGTTTTCTCAGCCTGGGCGCTGTCGCCGAAGCGTCGCCGTCAGGCGAACTGATCAGCCAGGCGGCAGCCGGGGATGCCCATCTGGATCGCTGCGCCCACGACATGACCGAGCACTTCGGTTTCGACGTCCGCTCCTGGTTGCGCTCGGCCCGCCTGGCAGCGCGTTCCGGCGCCCACACGATCATCGCCGACGGACGCAGGGCCGGCATCCTCGAAGCCGTGGCCAGCGGCGCCTCGGTCGGCACGTTGCTGCTGTCCGACACCAACCCGGCCGCCTCGCGAGACCGGTGGTTGTCCAATCAGCTTCCCATGCGCGGCGTGCTGGAAATCATTGCCGGCTCGTACGGCGAGTTGTCAGAAGGCGGTGGTGTGACCGCGCTGATGATTCTGCGGGTGGAAGGCACGTTTCAGCGCGGGGACATGGTGGTGTGTAGCGGGCCGGATGGTGTGGAGCTGGCGCGGGGTCTGGTCAATTACAGCTCCCAGGAAATTCAGCGCCTGCGCGGCCAGTTCGTCGAGGCGTTCGCCCGGCAGATTGGTTATGTAGCCGAGTCGGCGATTATCAGCCATGAAAACCTGGTGACGTACGCCCACTGATAGCGCAACAGGCTCACGCCACCTGGAACGCTTCATCGATCTCCCGCTCATGGCCGTGCGCGGATTTCCCCGCCTGTTGCACGGCCCATTTCATGAAGGCATCAATCGCCCACTCTTCGCGGCGCTCTTTGGCGCAGTACACGAAATAATCGAATTTCAGTTCCGAAGTGGCATCCAGCACCTGCACCAGTCGTCTGGATTTCAGGGCTTCCCAGGCGAACACGTTGTTGACCAGCGCAATGCCCTGACCTGCGCAGGCGGCGCTGATCAACAGCGACTCATCGCCGTAGCTGGAACCCTGGATGATCTTGCGGTTGCCCATGCCAAAGGCGTTCATCCAGACCTTCCAGTAGTTGCGTTCGGTGTCCTGCAACAGCGGGAAGGTCAGGCAGTCCTGGGGTGTTTCGATGCTGCGCTGTTTGGCCAGCAGCGTCGGGCTGCACACCGGAATCAGGTACGAAGACCACAGCCGCGTTGCGTGGTTGTCCGGGTTGCTGGCCATCTCGCGCTGGATCGCGATGTCCACATGCCCGTGCTTGAGGTCCGAGAGGCTGGAGCAGATCTGAATCGAGATTTCGATATTCGGGCACCGCTCCTTGAAATCGCCCAGCGCGGGGATCAGCCAGGAGCTGGCAATGGTCGACGTGGTGCTGATCACCAGTCGTGTCTGTCTTGGCGGTTTGAGCGCGGCGCCGGACCAGGCTTTTTCGATGACCTCAAAGGTGTCGGACAACTCGTCGAACAGCGTACGACCATTGGCAGTCAGGCGAATCCCCTTGGCATCGCGCTCAAACAGGCGCCGCCCGATCTGGTCCTCCAGCCCTTTGATCTGCTGGCTGACAGCCGCCGGGGACACGCAGAGATGATCGGCGGCGCGTTTCATGCTGCCGACCTTACATACTTCGACAAACGTGCGAAGTGCAATCAACGGTATTGCTCTGCTCATCTTCAATACCTTGATAACGCGTCGGATCAGACAGCGGCCGTGTTTCGTTTGGCGTTCACTTGCCTGGGTTTGCTCTGGCTCAGCACGAACCACACGGCCAGACAGATCAGCCCACCGCCGTACAGGTGCGCGACGGAGAGGTGTTCATCCAGAAACATCACGCCCCACAGCACGCCGAAAGGCGGAATCAGGAAGGTGACGGTCAGGGAGCGTACGGGGCCGATGTCGGCTATCAGGCGGAAGTACAGAATGTACGCGCATGCGGTGCAGATAAATCCTACAGCCGCCAGTGCGAGCCAGACTGTCGAGTCACCCCAACTGAGCGGCGGATTGACCGTGGCCGAGATGCCGAAGAAGGGCGCGAGGAAAAGGGTTGCGCCGATCTGGCTGCCGAAGGCGACCAGCTTCGCGTCTAGTCCGCCCTTGTCAGCCACCCATTGCTTGGTGAGAAAACCCGAAGCGCCGTAGCAGGTGGTCGCGACCAGACAGGCCAGCGCACCCATCACTACCGTGGACGACATCGTCACCGGCCCGGTGGTAGTGAGTAACGTGATGCCCATCAAGCCAATCAGCACACCGGCCGCTTTTTTCACGGTCAGTGAGTCATTGAAAAACATCGAGCCGATCAGCACGCCCATCAGCGGCGTGGTGGCGTTGAGGATCGCGGAATAACCGGCCGGCAATAACAAGGCGGCCACGCTGTACATCAGGAAAGGGATGCCGGAGTTGATCACGCCCAGGAACATCGTGGCTTTCAACTTGCCGTTAAAGTCGGTTTTGGTTTTGAGAATGGCGAGAATGACGGCCAGGCCAATCGCGCCCAGCAAGACGCGAAAGAACGCGGTGGGCAGTGCGCCCAGCACAGGCGCGGCGATGCGCATGAATAAAAAGCTGGCGCCCCATATCGCTGCCAGGACCAGAAGTCGCACGTAGTCGGATAGTTTCATGAACACCCTTTGCCACTGACCGGTAACTGAAAAATGACCCGAAAGATGCGGCATTGACGCTTGTCGAGTCAGGGTGTGATGATTTGAGCAGTGTCTGGAGCGGTGCTCAAGCGAGCTTTTCTAAAGCACATTAGTTTTTCTTAACTGAGGTCAGACATGAAATTCCCGCCCCTGCACGCCTTGCTCTGCTTTGAAGCAACGGGGCGTCACGCGAGCATGAAGAGTGCGGCGGGTGAGCTCTTCGTCACGCCTGCGGCGATCAGCCAGCAAATTGCCAAACTGGAAAAAGCCGTGGGTGTGCAGCTGTTCATCCGCAACACCAAGCGGCTGGAGCTCACGGCCGAAGGCAAGATTTACCTCAGGGCCATTCGCCCGGCACTGGGCCAGATCGCCGACGCCACCCAGCGACTGATGAGCGACAACGGCCCCAACACCATCACCATCAGTTGCACCAGCGGCTTTGCCATGCAGTGGTTAATGCCGCGTCTGCCGGATTTTCAGGCGCTTTGTCCTGACGTGGAAGTGCTCATCAGCACCACCAATCGGCTGGTAGACCTGTTGGGCGACGGGGTTGATTTTGCGGTGCGGCATGGCTTGGGTCGCTATCCCGGGCTGGAAGTCGAGATGCTGATCAACGACCGTTTGCAGCCGGTGTGCAGCCCGGCCTTGCTGCCCGATTCCCGGTTTCTGTCCTCACCCATTGATCTGAAGAACTACACCCTGCTGCACGACGAGCATCGTGAAGACTGGGGGCTTTGGCTACGTGCCGTGGGGATCGAGGACGCGGAGGCTGCGGTTCATCGGGGGTCGGTGTTCGTGGATTCCAACGGTGTGATCGAAGCCGCACTCGCCGGGATGGGCATTGCTCTGGTCCGCCGCTCGTTGATCCCCGACGAGTTGGCGTCTGGCCGGTTGGTCGTGCCGTTTCGGGTCACGATCGACACGCCCATCGCGTATTACCTGGTCTACGATGAAACCGCGATCTTGCCCAAATCCAGTCGCCAGTTTCGGGATTGGCTGGTGAGCCAGGCCATTTCCAGTCAACGAGAATTCACTACGCGATAGCGCGATCACGCGACTTTCATCTGCCCAGGTCAAGCAGGGCGACTTAAGTCTTACTTCAACTACTGCGCTGTAGCGATCACTGCGCTTAATAGCAGTAACGTGATGTTTTGAACCCCTTAAGCCCATTCCGGTTAAGTCAAACTTAACTGGCAATTGCGTATTCATAGTTTGCTCCGCCTTCCGAAAATCCTCAGCTTATCCATTCATTGACGAGGCGTTATTGGGGACGTGCCTCGTCGAACCAATAGCGAGCAAGGACGCTTGAAAACGGGAGGAGAACTTCATGGCGGACTTTCAAATTTTTCGTCCGATGGCCTGGGACACACTGGTTCATGAATATGATCTGGACGGCGCCAGGCTGTTGCCGTGGGCCGGTTACCCCACACCCATCGGCGGTGGTTGGTGTGTCGTACGACCGCACACCAAATCCTTGTCCCACACCCAGATCGACCAAGAGTTTTTCATCGGCATCAAAGGCAGCGCCAAGCTGGTGGTGGGCGATCAGACGTTCCCGTTTGTGATGGGCGATATTGCGGCCATCCCCAAACACACCGATCACTACGTGCTCAACGACACCGACGAAGACTTCCATTTTTACGTGGTGTGGTGGGACCGCGACTCGGCCAATCGCTTTCTCGACGAAGACGCACAGCAAGGTGCTGAGCTGCAGCACGTATCTCTGCAGCACGTGCCGATTCATGACGTTTCCGAACAGAGGGCGTCCTGATGGCAAAGTTGCTGGTCACTATTACGCCGCCAACGCCCAACGGCGATCTGCATATCGGGCACATGGCCGGGCCGTTTCTGGCAGCGGACATCTACACCCGCGCACAGCGCCAGCGTGGTCACGATTGCACCCTGGTTTCCTATTCCGACGACTATCAGTCTTACATGCTGCGCCGTGGCATTGAACTTGATCGGGATCCGCAGGAACTCGCGGTGGAGAACACCGACAAGATCAACGACACGTTGACCAAAATGGGCATTCAAGTTGATTTCTGGATGCGCCCGTATCGCAATAACTACTTCAAGAAAGCTGTAGAAGAAGTGTACGAGTACGCGGTAAAGGCGGGGGCCATTTACAAAAAGGTCAGCCAGGAGCCGTATTGCGAGCAGTGCGATAAGTGGGGTTATGAGGCGTTTGGCCGGGGTAATTGCGACCACTGCGGCTCGGACTCCGATGCCAGTCAGTGCGAAGAATGCGCGCACACGCCCAACGCCTCGAAAATGACCGACTTCCGCTGCAAGCTCTGCGCGGCACCGATGATCTGGCGCCCCATCGAGCGCGAGTTCCTGGCGCTGTCGAACTTCCGCAACCACCTGCAAAGCATCTTCGAGCATGCCCCGCTGCGGCCCTTCATTCGGCGTTTTCTTGCCGAAGAAATGCGCATGGGGCCGGCGGACTGGGGTATCACGCGGCCCCACGACGGCGGCCTGGACCTCAAGCCCGACGGCACCCGGCGCATCCACACCTGGGTCATGGGCCTGTCGGGTTACCTGGCGGCTTTTCGCGAATACCTCAACGAGCACAAGCAAGCGCCTTGGGAGTACGACGAGTATTGCCGTTCGGGCAAAGGTCGGTTGGTGCACTTCCTCGGCTACGACTGCGCGTTCAGTCACATGGTGGTTTACCCCTCGTTGCTGCACACCATGCACGGCTACCGCATGCGTCAGACCTTCTACACCAACCAGTTTTTGACGCTCAACGGCAAGAACCTCTCCACCAGCCGCAATTACGCGATCTGGGCGCGAGACCTGGTGGCCGAAGCCTGCACCGACAGCGCCCGTTTTTACCTGGCGCTCATTGCGCCGGAGCAGGACACCGATGATTTCGATGTCGAGAAATTTGCCGCCTGGCGTGATCGCACGTTCAACGAAGTGCTGGTCAAGCTCGCCGCCAAGGCCGAGCGCGAGCGTGTGGACGGCGACAGCCTGAAGGTCAATTCCACCGATGCGGCCGCGATCAAGATTCTGATAGCGCGCTGGTTTGAAGTGACGTCGGTGGATCATTTCTCCATGAAAGGCCTGGCGGTGTTGCTGTCCGACGTGATCAACGCCGCCCGGGACCGGCAGTCCATGGGCAAGCGCATCCTGCCCTACATGGCACTGATCGGCGCCCTCGGCGCGCCGGTGTTCCCGGAGCTTGCCCGGAACATCTTGCGCTACTGCCGCCTCACCGAAAAAGAAGTGTTCCAGCAGTTGGTGTACGTCAGTGCTGTCGAGTACGAAATCTGACAGGGGAGTGGGCGACGATGAAAACCTCATTCGATGTGATCGTGATCGGCGCCGGTGTCGTGGGGGCGTCCATCGCGGCGGCGCTGGTGGAAAGCGGGCTGGACGTCGCGCTGCTGGAGAAGGGCATCGGTGGCGGGCAGGGCGCGACGCGTTACAGCGGCGGCATTGTCCGTGGCCTGGAGCTTGATCCGGCGCTGCGACCCCTGACCGCCAACGGCGCGCACACTGGCGGCACGGGGATCGTCCGGGCGGTGTTCGAGCAATCGATGAAGCGCACCGGCGTCGCCTACATCGCCCGTTCCGACATCTGTGGCGCTTATCTGGATGCCATGGGCAGCGAAGGCACATTGAATGTGGAGATGCACGCGTCGGTCGATGCGCTGGACAACGGGCGGTTCACGCCATATTGCGCGGGTGACTGCCTGCTCATCGAGCGTAATGGCGGCATTGTCGATGCCCGGATCAGCGTGCTCAATTTATGCCGCTATGTGAGCGAAAAGGGCCTGATGCTGGACAGCCTGGCCGTTGACCACTGCGAGCAGGGCAGTGGTCACGTCAAGGTCTACGCAGGCCATCTGTGCCTCGAAGCGACGTGGGTGGTCGACGCGTGCGGGGCCAGCGAAACGCTGAAGAGGCCCCCTCACGCGGTGCATGCGCGGACGATTCCGTTCACCCGGTTCGGCTGCGATCAGGCGCCCAGCATGCCGATCATTGCGCACACTCTGAACACCTACGTGCTGCCGTTGGGCAAGCATCTGGCGCAGGCCGGCGGGCAGCAGCGCAACCGGGCCGAGCGTGCCAGCGAGCTGAACATGGCGTTGATGGACAACGAGGAGGACGTGATGGCGCGCATGGCCCGCCTGGGTTACGGGCCTCACAGCACGCCGGTGGTAACCACAGTCGCCAGTGATGCCTACACCGATGATGGGCGTCCGCTGATCGGCCGCGCCACTCCTGACAGCCAGATTTACCTGGCCACCGGCTTCTGCGGCATTGGTTTTAAGATGGCGCCCAGCGTGGCCGATCTGCTGGCCTATGAGCTGGGGAGTCAGCTGGCAGGGCGACAGCTCGATGCCGCTCACCGCTCGGTGATGCAGGCGTTTGTGCCGTCGCGATTTTCTTCGGAGGCGCTGTCGTGATGCGCCTGGGTATCTGTGCGGCGCTGGAGGTGAGCACCACTCTGCACGCCCGAAGTTTCCTGCGGGGCGTGTACTTGTCCTCACTGCTGTTCCAGAACGTGCGCCGCGCCCGGCACCTGTACTTCGACGACCGCGCCAGCGTGGAGGGAGGTCGGGCGGCGGCCAGGTTGTTCATTCGCGAGAAAGTGGATGCGGTCATTGGCCACTTCGCTTCGGAGTCCGCCGCGGCCGTTGTCGAAAGTTATGCACAGGCTGGCATTCCCTTGATCCTCCCGGCGTCAACGTGTGCATCGCTCACGGAAGAGGGCAGCACGACGTTTCGCGTGTGTGCCTCCGACCGAGTGCTGGCCCAGCGTCTACTGGCATTTGCCCGCAGCCAGGGCTTGAAGCGGTTGGCGCTGTTCGCCGACGAAAGCCTTCATGGACAGCAACAGCTGCAAGAGCTCAGGGCTGTAGATAACTTATCCACAACCCTTGGCGATGCCGTGAACGCGGATGCGTTGGTGTTCTGCGGACGCTTGAGAGCCAGCCATCAGTTTCTGCGTCAACAACGCTCGGCAGGCTGCCAATTGCCTCTGTTCTTCACTGACGACGCTGCGTCTCCGGCGCTGGTGGAGGGCATCGCGCCGTTGGGAACGGTCTACGTGGTCAGTTTCCCCATCGCCCGCGACGTGCCCGAAGCGCACTCGGTGGACCGCGACTACCAGCGGATATACGGCGAGCAGGCACCGGTTTACGCCATCGAGACACTGGCCGCCTTTGCGCTGGTCGATCGCGCCGCACAACAACCCAAGGGGCTGCTCAATGCCCTCAGATACGAACGCTTTTCCACACCTGCCGGCCCCATCAGTTTTACCAATGGGGAGAACGATCTCGCCCGTATTTCGTTGTGGGTGTATGCCGATGATCGTGCCCATGAGCGGCAATTGCTCTGTGGATAACGCCTGCTTTTCACGCCTTTCCATCTTTCAGGAACCATCATCATGAGTCATTTTGAAATCGAGGGTTTTCCCCAGGAACTGGACGTTGCGTCGGTCGGCTTCGGCCCCGCCGGGATAGCGCTGGCGTGTGCACTGGAAGACGAAACCGAAGACAGCGGCAAGCGGCCCTATCAGCGCGTGCGTTTCTTTGAAAAGGGCCAGGATTCGACTTGGCATGGCTCGTTTCTGCTGGCGGGCACTGACATCAATCACCATGTCTTTCGCGATCTGGTCACGCCGCGCAACCCGCGCAGCCGGTTCTCCTTTGCCATGTACCTGAAGGAAAAAGGCCGGCTGTACAAATTCGGCCTGCTGGGGCGCCCGGCCAGCCGTGTCGAATGGTCCGACTACATCGCTTGGGTGGCGGCGCAGCTCAAGGATTATGTTTCCTACGACGAGGGGGTTCTCGATGTCCTTCCCGTGACCGAGAAGGGCACTCTGCGCGCGGTGGATCTCATCACGGCGCAGGGGACTTATCGCACGCGGCGGCTGATCCTTTCCCACGGCAGCCTGCCGCGTATCCCAGACGTGTTCGCCGGCCACCTCGGCGGGCGGGTGTTCCATACCTCGCAATACTTGAAGAACGTCCATTTGGGCGGTGGTCCTATCGCGCAACGCTGGCTGGTGCTGGGTTCGGGCCAGAGCGCCGGGGAAGCGGTCGCCCATCTGCTTGGCGCAGCGCCCACCACGCAAGTGCATTCGGTGCATCGCGGCGTGGGGTTTCGGGTCGGGCAACTGGGACAGTTCCCCAACATGGCGTTTCTCCCCGAACAGGTCGATTACTTCCATCAGTTGGAGCCGGCACGCCGAACCAAGGTCTTCGAGGCGATTCGTTCGACCAATTACGCCGGCATTGACGCTGACGAAAGTCAGGCGTTGTACTCCTTCCTGTACGAAGGCGAGGTCAGCGGGCATCAGCGTTTGAACCTGCACACGTGGTCCAGTGTGGTCTCTGTGGAAAAGGTCGGCGGTGCCTACTCGGTGCTATTGCGCGACAGCAATACGGGTGTGCAACGCACGCTGTACGTGGATGGCATTGTCCTGGGTACCGGCTACGAACAGCTGCCGATCCCGCCGCTGCTGACCCTGCTCCAGCCTTGGCTGCAGCGGGACGAGGACGGCGCTCTGGCAGTGGATCGTCACTACCGGGTGGGTTTGCACAACAGCGAAGGCCTGCACATTTTTGCCAACGGCACGTCCGAAAAAGCCCACGGCATCAGTGATGCGCAGTCCTTTTCCATGGTGGCGCTGCGGGCCGAGCAGTTGACCGATGCGCTGCTCGCTTCCCAGCCGCGGCCTTTGGCCCATTCGCTGGCGCAAAACAAGGTGCGCACGCTGCCGCCGAAATCGAACACATCCGCACGCGTCGAGGCCCGGCCATGAACTTCATTTCGCACATCGTCGGCGATTCAAACTTCGTGCGGCTCAAGGGCCTGGGGTTCGAGAACCTGCATTTGAAGCTCGAATCCTGTAACCCGGCCGGCTCGATCAAGATGAAGACGGCGATAGGGCTCATCGATTCCTACGCCGAACGCCGACTTATCCACAAGGACACGGTGCTGATCGAATCGTCGTCGGGCAACCTCGGCGTGGCGCTCGCGATGATCTGCGCCGAGCGCGGCTACAAGTTCTGCTGCGTGGTGGACCCGAACACCAACCTGCACAACATCAAGATGATGGAAGCCTTCGGCGCGCAAATCGTGATCGTCACCGAGCGCGATGACAACGACGGTTATCTCGGCACGCGGATTCGCTACATCCGTGAAACGGTCGCCCGTGATCCGCGCCACCTGTGGCTCAATCAGTACAGCAACCCGGCCAATGCGCGCACCCACGAGATGACCACGGCGCGCTCCATCCACATCGCGTTCCCGGCGCTGGATTACCTGGTGATCGGCGCAGGCACCACCGGCACCTTGATGGGCTGTGTGCAGTATTTCCGCAAGCATTCGCCACGGACCAAGATCATTGCCGTGGACAGCGTCGGCTCTGTCACCTTTGGCCAGGCGCCGGGCAAGCGGCTGATACCGGGGCTGGGCGCAAGCCAGATGCCGCCGATCTTCCGCGCCAATCATTTGTTCAAACAGCAGGTGGTCGACGAGCGCGCCACGGTCGCGATGTGCCGATGGCTGGCCAAATCCAATGGCGTGCTGTCGGGTGGTTCGACCGGCACGGTGGTGGCGGGCCTTGCCGCGCCGTCCCTGGGCATACCCCGCGACGCGGTGGTGGTCGCCATTTCCCCGGACGCCGGCGAGCGCTACCTGGATACCATCTACAGCGACGAGTGGGTCATGCACAAATTCGGGGCGGCCGAGTTGTCCGCGCTCAACTCCCAAGCCATCGGCAAATACCTCAAGGCCTACGTGCGCACGTTTGAAGGAGAGGCGGTCAATGTCTGACTTTCATGTGATTCCCGGCGCGGTCATCAACGACATTCTGCAGGCCCATGCCCACAGCATGGTGGCGCGGGTCGAGCAGGTGTATCTGCAGCATCACCAGGGGCGGACGATCAACCCGGACAGTTACTTCTTGCGGTTTCCCCAGCAGCCAGCCGACCGGATTATCGCGTTGCCGGCGGCACTAGACGGCGAAAACGCCGTGGCCGGCATCAAGTGGATCTCCAGCTTCCCCGGCAACGTGGCACACCACAAACCACGCGCTTCGGCGGTGGTCATCCTCAATGACCGGGAGACCGGCTACCCCTACGCGTGCCTTGAAGGTGCGCAGATCAGCGCAGTGCGCACGGCTGCCTCGGCGGTGTCGGGTGCTTACTGGCTCAACCGTCAGTCACGTAAAGCGGCGAGTGTGGGCTTCATTGGCGCTGGCGTCATCGCACGCAACATCGCGCGCATGCTGGCGGTTGAAGGCTGGGACATCGGCCACGCGGTTGTGCATGATTTCGACGTCGGCTCTGCCAACGCGCTCACCCAGTACGTCGAGCAAACCGACTTATGCACAGCCCGGCCCGGCACGCTGGATGAAGCGCTGGCGGCGGACCTGGTGATCTTTGCAACCACCGCAGGCGAGCCGTACGTCAAACCGCCGATGGCTTTCCGCGCGGGGCAAGTGGTGTTGAACATCTCGCTGCGTGACATCGCCCCGCAATTGCTGCTGGCGGCGGACAACGTCTGCGACGACGTCGAGCACTGCATGAAAGCCAACACCTCGCCTCATCTTACTGAGCAGTTGTCGGGCAGCCGGTCCTTCATGAACGGGACGCTGGCGGGTTTGATGAGCGGTGAATTCCAACTCGACGACAGCAAGCCCGCGATCTTTTCGCCCTTTGGCCTGGGCGTGCTGGACCTGGCGCTGAGCAAATTCATCGTCGACACGGCCCTGAGCGAATCCCGCGCCGTGGCCATCGATTCGTTCTTTGGGGAGACGGCGCGATGGAACTGACCGACATCGTCCCGATCAGCATCGCCATCGTCGGTTGCGGCTCGCGCGGGCTGACGGTCATCGAGCGACTATGCGCACTGGCCAGCCGAGGCACCACGACTGTGGACATCCACGTGTATGAACCGCACACGCCGGGGCCGGGCCTTCATTCAGTGGAGCAGCCGGAATACCTGATGCTCAACACGGTGGCTTCGCAGATCTCGATGTTTCCCGATCAGGCTGCGCTGGACGGCGGCGAAGGCCGTGAAGGGCCTGATTTTTATCAGTGGTGCCTGCGCTATAAGTCGGCCGACCGAGTGGTGCGCGCCAATGAGTTCCTGCCCCGGCGGTGGCTGGGGGAATACCTGGCGTGGACCTACGCTGCGGTCACGCAGTCGTTGCCTGCACATGTTCGGGTGATACATCACCCCGGGGCTGTGGATAACATCCGAAAGACTTCGGATGGCGGGTTTATCCTGAAATGCGCTGAGCAATACAGCCGCGCTTTTGACTGGCTGGTTATCACGGTCGGGCACCCCGCTGCGCGACCGATTGTGGATAACTTATCTCGTACCGTGAGGGTTCCCGCTTATCCACAGCCAGCGGCGTTTAAAGACATCTCGGCTGGCATGTCGGTGGGCGTTGAGGGGCTGGGGCTGTGCGCTATGGATGCGGTGGCAGGGCTGACTGTCGGGCGCGGCGGCCGGTTTGTCGGCGAAGGCGACGGTATGCGTTACATCCCGTCAGGCGAGGAACCGAACCTGTACATGTTCTCGCGCAGTGGGCTGCCTTATCGCACCCGGCCGGACATCCGTGCGCATCGTATGGGCGCGCCGGCGTCAATATTCACTCTGGACGCGGTCAGTCGGCTGCGAGCTGCCCATCCACGCGGACTCGATTTCACGGCGCAGGTCATGCCGTTGATCAAGGCAGAAATGTTCGCCGAGTACTACGGGTTGGCCGCCCAACTGCGCGGCGAGGCGCCGGGACCGATCAAAGAGCAGGTGGCTCAGGCGTTTCGTGCGGGCAGGCTGGAATCGGAGGCGGTCGAGTTGGCGCAGCGCTTCGCTGTCGCGCCGTTGGATCAGAGCGTTTTCGATCCCCTGTGGATAAGCGCACCGGTTGTGGATTACCAAGCGTGGGTAACCGCGTTCATCAGCGCGGATTTGAAGGAAAGCGCGCGGGACCTCGACCAAAGCCCGATCAAGGCAGCGATTGAAGTCTGGCGCAGCTGCCGCGAACAACTGCGTCGGGTTGTGGATAACCACGGACTGACTGCTGAATCCCACGCGGTGTTCTTCGGGATGTACGCGCCGTTGGTCAACCGCCTGGTGGCCGGCCCCCAGAAAGAGCGGCATCAAGAGTTGCTGGCGCTGGCGCAAGCTGGGGTGCTGCAGTGGGTTCATGGCTCGCGGGTTAAGCATGATGACCCTGACCACGGCATTCGAATTTGTGCTGTGGATAACGTGGGCGCGGTGACATTGGATGCGTTGGTGCAGGCCCATGTGAGCGATGACGACGGGCGGGACACCCAGCCTCTCGTGATTCGCCAGTTGCTGGCCGATGGCGTTATCCACAGCGCGGTGGCCGGAGAGGGGGCGCCGGCGGTTGATGCGACGGGCAAAGCGTTATCCAATCTGTGGATAACCGGGCCTGTTGTCGAGGGCTCTACGTATTACAACCATTACGTGCCGTCGTCCGGCAGCTATTCCCGGGCATTCATCGACGCCGACCGCATCGCCCGCGAAGTGCTAGGGATTGCCACGGAACGCCAGCGTTCGGCGGCCGAGCCACAAAAGACCGAACCGGCACTCGCCTGACCCCACCCAAAAAAAAGCCCGCACTGAGGGGAGCAGGCGGGCAGGGGAAAAGGGGAGATGATCAAAACAGCCTGAGACCAGGGTTGTACCTGATACACCGCGATCGCAGCCTCGCTGGTGCTCGGCAGCTCCTGCAGAAATCTATGTTCGCCTCACATTCCACAGGTGGACGCAGAACCTGTAGGTGCTGACGAGGCCGTGCGAGGCTGCGATGCTCATCGCGGGCAAGCGCGCTCCTACAGTTGTGAGCGTGCTCAGGATCTACGCAAGTCCTGTAGGCGCTGACGAGCCCGTGCGAGGCTGCGATGCGGTGCACCTGACACACCGCAATCTCGTTTACGCCTGAGACCTTGGCCGCGTGGTTTGATGACGGCTGCGCAGCCCATCGCGGGACAAGCCACGCGCCTACGGACTTCGGCCAGATTCTAAAGGCTTAGTACGGCCCAATCGCCGCGCTGGTCTCGGCGCCGATCACGTGGGTGCCGACCAGCGCTGCATTCTGTTTGAGCAGCTCGGGCATGACGTAATTTTTCACGATGTAGAGCGACCCTGCCGAGCTGAGGTGCCCAGAATCGATCTGCAGCAAGGAGTGATCGTCCTGCAGCCGCACCAGGCACGAATTGGCGATGCACAGCCCGTCGATCAACGACACAAAGTCCACCATCTGGGGATTGATCATTCCCCGGGTCGCTCGGTCGGTGGCGATCAGGCCGGTGTCCATCGCGGCGTCGGTGATGTGCGAATCCTCCACCCCCCAGTGACGGTTGGCGATGACACTGGGCAGTGACGGGCTCCATTGCGGCAACGGCCCCATCAGCACCACCTGTTTGACCCCCAGCGCTTTAAGCCGGGTCGCCAGTTCATTCCATTGCGTTTTGTCGTGCTCGTCTTTCTGCGCGATGACCACCACTTCAGGCTGCAGCGCCCCGATGGCTTGCAGCGCGGTGGCGTTGGAGTAATTGCAGGTCACGCGCGGCGGGGTGTTTCGGCCGGGGTCCGGAGTCAGGCTGGGTCGGCACCCCGCCGAGGCCACCTGATAAAACGGCGTGCCTTCTGCCAGCCAGGTTCTCAGGCCCAGGGACAGCGCTTGCGCGTGGGAATCGCCCCAGAGAAACACTCCCCCGTCGCCCTGCTTGCGCGTGCAGGACTCGTCGATCCCGGATAACCCGCGCTCGGTGAACGCCGAAAACGCATCGCACTTGAGCCAATAGTTTTCGTACAGATTCTTCTGCCGGTTGGCGTAGTCCTGAACGAAGCGCGCCTTGTCGGAAACGCTCACCGCCCGCATTGGAGAAACCGCGCCATCGGTGGCGTTGACCGCCGCACCGCCGACGAAGAGCAACGCAATCATCGCGCTGACCGAGGCGAACTTGCGCGGCCGGACCGGCGCTTTGTTGGCCGGTGCTTTTTCGATCAATGAATACGACAGCTGCGCCAGCGCGAACGCCGCGATGATGCCCAACAGCGCATTACGCGGATTGCCGAGGTAGCCCGCGTAGCTCATGAACACCACGACTGGCCAGTGCCACAAGTAAAGCGAGTAGGACACCGTGCCGGTCCACTGTGAGAAGCGGTTGCTGGTCACGACGGAGTCCTGCCGCCCGGCGACGAGGATGGCGAAGGTACCCAGCACCGGCATCAGCGCCAGATAACCGGGCCACACCACGCGCTCTGTAAGCAAAACGAAACTGGCCGCCATCAGCCCTAGGCCCGTGGCTTCCAGCGAGCGCTGATGGGTGCGATCCAGTTTGATCGGGAACAGGCAGGCGACGCCGCCCAGCAGCAATTCCCACGCCCGCGCCGGCAGCAGGTAAAACGCAGGCTCCGGCCATTTGATCGAGGTCACCACGCAGAAAACGAACCCCAACACACACGCCGCCAGCACTGTCCACCGTAGATGGCGCAGGGCGATAACTTTGCTCAGCCCCAGCAGTGCGATGGGATAGAGCATGTAGAACTGCCATTCCACCGACAGCGACCAGGTGTGCAGCAGCCATTTCTCATGGGCGCTGGCGGTGAAGTAGCCCGCTTCGGACCAGTAGGTGAAGTTGGAATAGAACCCCAGGCTCGCCGCGATGTGCTTGCCCAACTCGCTGTATTCCAACGGCAGCAGGTAGAACCAGCCGAGCACCAGCAGCACGCAGCACATGGCCGCCAGCGCGGGAATGATTCGGCGCGCGCGGGATTTATAGAAACCCACCAGGCTGAGGCTGCCTTTCTCAAGGCTGCGGAACAGAATCCCGGTGATGAGATACCCCGAGATCACGAAGAAAATATCCACGCCCGAGAAACCGCCGGGCAGCCAGCCAGGATTGAAGTGAAACAGCACCACCGCGATCACCGCGATGGCCCTTAGTCCGTTAATGTCTTTTCTGAAGTCCATGGCGATTCTTCAATGACGTGAGGTGTCTGGATACCCGCCGCGTGCGACGCCACACTTCAGTCGGCGGTGCTCAAGCGGATGATTTTCGGAAAGCCGGTCAGCGTGACAGAGGTCGAACACTGCTGCGCTTGGCAGGCCCACGACGCGCCGCTGTCAAACCAGCTTTTCTCGGGCTGCGCCATGTCGATGAGCGCGACAGCGCCCTTTTGCGGGATGTTCGTCGCCAGGGCCCTGTCACTGGATTTTCCACCCGACCACGCCACCACCACCTGCTCCTTGCCCTTCTTGAAATGCAGCAGGTACTGATTGTTTTCCCAGACACTCAACGACGGCTCGTAGGTGAAATCCTTGATGAACGGGCTGATGACCTTCAACACGGCATACGCAGGCTTGGGCGACAGGTCTTCATTGAGCAGGCCGAAGTTGTGTTCTTGATCGCCACGATCGGCCCCGTCGTTGATCAGGTCGTACCACCACATGGCCTTGATGTTGGGAATGGTGCGGGAGAAGAACATGATCCGCGCCATGTACGCGGCCTGGGTATCCGCTGTATTGCCGCAGTTGCCGGTGTGGCTGGGCCAGGCCATTTCGGTGAGATAAAGCGGCACGTCGCGACCGGCCTTGGTGCGAATGTGGCGCTCGTACTGGCGCATCCAGTTCACCCAGCTTTCCGGATTGTTCTGGCCCATGCCGGCACAGTGCGCATAGGGATGAACGGACAGCCCGTCGACAAGATCAAGCATGCCGGCGTCAATCAAATGATCGGCAAAGCCGAAATCCATACCCTGCGGCGTGACAGACCCGGCCAGGATTTTCGCCGGCGTGCCGTTCTGTCCGTGGGTGTGCTTGCGGATCAGCGGCACCGCGTCGCGGACCAGCGCGGCGTAGTCGGCGGCCAGTTGAGCGTCTTTCGGCGCGTCCAGGTCCCACTCGTTCCAGATCTCGTAGTAATTCACCTGGTTGCCCAACTGGCTGGCCACGTAGTCCACGTACTTGAGATACGCCGCCTTGACCACCCCTTCCCGAGGTTTGGCGTTGTCGTGGAACGAGGTGCTGTAGTCGAGAATCGTCAGCAGTGACAGATTGAGGCTGGAAGCCGTGCTCAGGTAATTGCGCCACTGCGGCACGATGCGCAGTTGGCCCGGTGCGGGCTCGGCCATTGACCAGAACGCGTCGTCCTTGAGCGCCGTTATTCCTGCGTCTGCCGCCAGCTCGAGCGCCGGGCGGGGCGGGGTTTCGAAGTTCATGAGGTGGGTGCCGATACCCAGGATAAACGGCTCCTCGGCCCAGGCATTGGCGTACATCAACGACCCGAGCAGGAGCAGGAAACCAGCGAGCGTGCGTCGGGACTTCATGACCGGGGTCCTCAACGCGGGTTGGGCACGAACGGGAAGAACTGATGCGCACCCTTGGCGGTGGATTTCACCTGCCGCAAGCTGAGATTGCCGGCCAGCACATGACCCATCGCAACCCCGAGAAACAGGTTGGCCGTGGCCACTTCCAGCATGTCCGTGGTCCAGCCGGTCAGCAGGCAGCAAAAACAGATGGCCAGGAGCGCGCGGCTGGCTCGGGTGGTGTCATTGCCCAGGGCGATGAACATCGGAATCTGCAGCGAGAACAGCACCAGTCCCATGACCCCGAACATGCCCCACAGGTACATGGCGGTGTTGTCCGAGCCGAGGGCCGGCACGCCGGGTATTGGAAACAGTGCCATCGTGCTGCCATAGGCTCCCAGTCCCGAACCGGTCACTTCCCAGCCTTGGTCCATGATGCCCCTGGCCATGTTCGGCCATGTATTGATCAAGCGGTCATACATGGACGACAGGGCGCCACTGCTGGCCAGCCCCGCATTGAAGTCAGTGAGGAAGCTGATCAGCGGCAAGATCATGCCCATCAGGACCGCCAGCGTCATCACCACTCTGGCCGACCAGTGAAAGCGCAGGATCATCAACAGGCCCAGGGTGCAGACGAAGCCCGCGGCGGGCGCCTTGCTGGTGGTCATCACAATCGCGACGGCGGTGACGCCACTGAGGGCGATCATCAGCAATTTCGAGCGCAGGAACGCCAGCACGAACAGGGCGCCGATCGCCAGGTTGATGGACAGCACGTTGGACACCCGGGCGAAGCCAGCGATGCGGTCGGCCTCGTCCACCGCCCAGGCCGTGTTGCCGCTCAGCTCGGTATCGCCGAGGGTGTAGCTGTAGCCTTTCCACGGTACCGAGGTGAGCTTGTCCAGCGCGATGCCGCCGAACGAAGACGCCAGGCAAAAGGCAACGCCCCACAGCAGCAAGCGCCTGCGGTGCAGCAAGTGTTCGCTGCAGACCATGCCGAACAGGATCGGGCAGATGCCGAACAGGCTGAAGCCGATGTTTGAAAGGGTTGCGCCGTGCAGCATGGCCAGGAGGATGGAGAGCACCAGCGCCAGCAATCCCAACCACGCGCCCTTGCTGGTCTTGATCGTGCGCAACTCCAGCAGGAACAGCAGGCAGCACAGCACCTTCGGCCCGTACAGCACCGCCGAGACACCGGCTTTGTCGAGGTAGAAGCGCAAGGCGCCGGAAAATGTCTCGACCAGTATCAGGCCGATGGCGGTCCAGACGATAACGGTCGATTTATTGAAAGACAGGATCGATGGCTTTTCAACGTACGTGCTGGCGTTCGATACGGCGGCGTTCGACATCATGGGTGCAGCCCCTCTGGAGCGCTCGAGTAACTGGAGGTCAAATTTCGAAAAAATCGACGGTGCTGCCGCCGATGTTTGCCACCGCCAGCGCTTTTTGATGACGCAAAGCTACCGCCTCTCGATTCAGCGCGAAGGCTGTCGATCAGGATAAGAAATGCGGAAAGTCAGAGCGCCGAAGTGCTGAAAGCGGGCCAGGACGGCCTCGTTTTAACGGCGTGACAGGGGATATATCAGCCTCAGATGCGAGGGCTGTCAATCAAATAGTCAAAATTTCGGACACGTTCTGGGCAGGCTGGTGACTGTACTTTGTAACTCATTGAATTGACTGGCAGATAGATTTTTGACGCTGGTAAAGAGGGCGTGTTGCGAGGAGGTTTAGGGATTGGCTATGGCTCATTTTTGGTACACATCTGTAGGGGCCAACGTGTTGGCGAAGCTTGATTGGGTGTTGCAATCACTACAGCTTCGCGAACAAGTTTGCTCCTACAGTCCAGGCAGCTTAGGTATACCGACGCTTCTCGGCCGCTGGCGGGAAGTACTGGTACAGCCAGGTTTCGCTCAGCGTGCGGTCGCCGGTCTTGATGTACATGCGCATCTCGACGGGATCGACGCCATCGTTGGTCGGGTACCAGTCAAAGGTGACGCGGTAGCCCTTGATGTCCGGCAGCGCCAGCACGTTGAAGTCCTGGATCCGGCCGTTTGAAACCGTTACCACCGGCTCGATGCTCGAACCTTCTGGCAGGCGGTCGATACCACCGCCCTTGAAGTCCACGGCAAAACGACGGGCCCAGACGTCCGGGTAATGCTCACCCGGCGCCCAGCCCTCGATGAAGCCGCCCATCCCGGAGCGCGTGGCGTCGACCTGGGCCAACGGCGAGCTGACCGGAGGCAAAGGGCTCCAGTAAAGCTTGTAGCCGAAGTTCATCGACATGCCGGCCTTGATCGGGTCCCGCGGGTTCCAGAACGCGACAATGTTATCCAGCGTCTCGCCGGTTGTGGATAACTCCAACAGGTCGATGGAGCCTTCGCCCCACGCCGTTGTTGGTTCGCACCACAGGCTTGGGCGACGGTGATACCAATCGACGGTGTCCTGATAGGTTTTGAATTCGTGGTCGGTCTGGATCAGGCCAAAGCCTTTCGGGTCCTTGTCGGCAAACGCGTTGAATTGCAGTTTGGCGGGGTTGTTCAGCGGACGGCAGATCCACTCGCCGTTGCCGCGCCACATGGCCAGGCGATCGGAGTCGTGAATCTCGGGATGGAGGGTGTCGCACATGCGTCGCTCGTGGGTGCCGCAGCTGAACATGCTGGTCATGGTCGCGATGCCCATTTGCTCGATGTCGGCACGGGCATTGATGTGGGCGTCGATGTCCATCACCACGCGGTCAGCCTGACAATCGATGTCGAAGCGGTACGCGCCGGTCGCGCTCGGCGAGTCGAGCAAGGCGTAGACCACGAAACGGGTCGCGTCCTTGGTGGGCTTCTCAAACCAGAACTGGGTGAAATCGGGGAATTCTTCGGGCTTTTTGGCGTAGGTGTCGATCGCCAGGCCACGGGCCGACAGGCCGTATTGCTTGTTGCTGTCGATGGCGCGGAAATAGCTGGCGCCGAGGAACGAGAGGATGTCGTTGATCGCGATTTCAGGGGCCTTGAACAGCTTGAAACCGGCGAAACCCAAGTCTCCCTTCAACTGCGCCTTGTCGACGCCGCTGGCTTCGTAATTGAACAGCTCGGGACGGAAATGCACTTCGCGCGCCTGCTTGGTCGCCGGGTCAACGCTGTACATGCGCACGGGGGTCTTGAAACCTGCGCCGACGTGGAAGAAGTGCACGTCCAGTTGGCCTTTGACGTCGTTCCACAGGGAATGCCCGGCGTCGTACTTGATGGCGTTGAACTGCTGAGGCGTCATGTTCGCCAGGGTAGGGGGCAGCGTTTGCTTGGTGCTGACATACGCTTTGCCGGCCAGTTGCTTGGCGGTGTCCTGCAGGGTTTTGAAATCGAACTGTTCGATTTCGCCATCTGCCGCTGCCGCCAACGCGCGTGCAGCGTAGAGGCCTGAGGCGGGCAGCGCGCTATACGCGGCCAATGCCATGGATGCTTTCAGGAGATTCCTGCGATTCATAAGGTGAAGCCTCTGAAGAAATGCTGTGCCTTCCTGCACGAATAAATGCGCCGTCCCAATCCATGCCAAACGCAAATTACCAACAAACAGATAACAATCTGGGCGTCTTGTTCGCGATGGGGGGAAATAAAAATCGTTTCAGAGAGCCGGTGAGGTCTTTGTAGGAGCGCGCTTGCCCGCGATGGCGTCTTCATCCTTATCGTCATCGGCGACTGATAAAACGCTATCGCGGGCAAGCGCGCTCCTACAGGCGAGGGCTCTATTTCAAGCTTGCGTGGTGTGCCCGCCCACGGCCATGGCTGCCTGGCGCAGGGCTTCGGAACGCGTCGGGTGAGGATGGCAGGTGAGGGCGACATCCTCTGCCGACGCCGCGAACTCCATGGCCACGCCATACTCGGCGATCATTTCGCTGACGCTCGGGCCTACCAGGTGCACGCCCAGGATCTCGTCTGTCTTCTCGTCAGCCAGCACTTTGGCGAACCCTTCGCCTTCATGATTGACCTTCGCCCGGCTGTTGGCGCTGAACGGGAATTTTCCGACCTTGTACGCGCGACCTTCCGACTTGAGCTGTTCCTCGGTCTTGCCGACGCTGGCCAATTCCGGCCGGGTGTAGATGACGTTGGGGATCAGGTTGTAATTGAGCTCGCTTTTTTTGCCGGCGATGCGTTCCACGCAGACCATCGCCTCGTCTTCCGCCTTGTGCGCCAGCATCGGGCCCGAGGTCACGTCGCCGATTACCCAGATCCCATCGGCTGAGGTGCGATGGCCCTTGTTCTCCAGCATCCCGCGCTTGTCGACCTCAAGGCCTACGGTGTCCAGGCCCAGCCCCTGCGTCACCGGACGACGGCCGATGGAGACCAACACGTAATCGGCTTCAAGGGTCTCGGCATTGCCGCCGGCGGCAGGTTCGACGTTCAGCGTCACTCCTGTGTCGCTGGGGGTTGCTGACGTCACTTTGGCGCTGAGCATAAAGTTGATGCCCTGACGCGACAGCGAGCGATGCAGCGTCTTGCCGGCTTCCAGATCAGTGCCGTGGGCGACGTGGTCAAGGAACTCCACCACCGTCACCTTGGCGCCGAGGCGCCGCCAGACCGATCCCAGTTCCAGGCCGATGACCCCCGCGCCGATCACCACCAGGTGCTTGGGCACTTCACTCAGCGACAGCGCGCCGGTCGAGTCCAGGATGCGCTTGTTGTCGATGGTCACGCCGGGCAGGGGGGTTGGCTCGGAGCCCGTCGCGACGATGATGTCTTTGGCGGTCAACTCGGTTTCCACGCCCTGTGCATCCTTGACGATCACTTTGCCCGGCCCGGCAATACGCCCCCAGCCCTTGATCCACTCGGCTTTGTATTTGCGAAACAGAAACTCGATGCCTTTGGTGAGCGCGGTCACGCTTTCGCTCTTTTGCGCCATCATCTGCGCCAGGTTCAAGGTCGGGGTGACGTCGATCCCCAGCTTCTTGAATTCCTCGCCCACGGCCGCTTCGTACAGCTCCGAGGCATGCAGCAACGATTTGGACGGAATGCAGCCGACGTTCAGGCACGTCCCGCCCAAGGTTTCCCGGCCTTCGACGCACGCGACTTTCAACCCGAGCTGACCCGCATGGATCGCCGCGTTATAGCCGCCTGGGCCGCCACCGATGATGACGATGTCATAGCTACTCATTCATCTGCTCCTGTAGGACAAATCGACAATGGAGGGAAGCGTAGACCGCTCTGCTGGAATGCGGGCTCTGGTTTTGCGGGTTCGCAGGCGAAACTCAATCCTGAGTGGCAGCGGACCTGTCCGCGAAGAGGGCGGTACAAGCGACACATCTAGCGCGTGTTACGAATTCCTTCGCGGGCAAGCCTCGCTCCAACAAGGTCCGAGTCGGCTATTGGATCTCAAACCTGTCGCGCAGCTGTCTGGCTGAAAAATTCATTACGGTCGATGTCGCCAACCGCACGAAAATTTCACCAATTTTGTTATATCGTAACGCCCCTCAGGCAGCGATGCTTCGGCGTGTGACTCACGCCTGGGAACAAACGCAGGGGAAGGACGATGGATACAGCGGTCAGTGGGTGTTGGGGTGTCGATGCGGGTTGATTTGGACGGTGAAGATTTGGCGCTGGAAGGGCTGCCGCGTTTCCAGCGCGCCTCGTTTCAGGCGCGGCGTCTGGCAAGGCTGACGTACCTCATCGGCGCAGCGGGCGTATTGGGCCTGGTGGTGTCGTTGTTCGTCGACCTGTTCTCTCCCAATTCCCTCTGGACAGCTGTCCTCACCAACTCGGCCGCGAGCTTTTTCCTGCTCGCGGCGGGATTGCAGTCGGCGCAGGTTGCAGCCCAGTGGCGCGCCCAGGCCATTGCGCTCCCTGAACCGGTCGAGGCATGGGTCGCCGATCCGCTGCCCGAGGACGAAAGCGGCTGGTACGACCGTCTGCTGGCGCGCCTCGGTGGGCGAGGGGCGTCGATGGTTGCACTGATCGGCCTGCCCACCTTCTGGTTGGCGGGCTGGTCATTGCTGTCGCTGATCAGCATCAAACTGATCTGGAACACCTCGTTGCCGGGAACTGATCTGACCCAGGCCGGCAGCATCGTCGGTGGCTTGATGCTGCTGATGGCATTCGGTCTGCTGGTGCTGGAACGCCAGTTGAGCAACGAGCCTGCGACCAATTGGCCTGAAGCGGAACCACTGGCGCAGTTGATCCGAGTCGCCATGGGCGTCCTGTTGATCGGCGCGCTGTGCCTGTTTTTCTCGTCATCCGAGCGCGTCTGGCCTGCGCGATTAGCCGTCCTGATCGGCATTCTGCCGGGGGTGGTTGCCCTCGAACTGTTGATCCGCGCCGCGCTGTCGGTGTTCAGCCCGCGCAATGAGCGCATCGAGCCGCGGCTGATGGCGACCAGCTTCGTCGCGGGCTTGCTGCGCTGGCCGCCGCAGCCACTGGTGGCGTTGCAGCACGAATTGCACAACCGGTTCGGCATTGATCTGCGCCAGGTCTGGGCGTTTACCTACATGCGTCGCGCCTTTTTGCCGGTGCTGGCGGTGATCGTTGCGCTGGGATGGGCCCTCAGCGGCGTCAGCGAAATCCCGATGCAGGGGCGCGGCATCTACGAGCGGTTCGGCAAGCCGGTCGCGGTCCTGGGTCCGGGTCTGCACGCCGGATTACCGTGGCCGTTCGGCCGGATGCTGGCGGTGGAAAACGGCGTGGTTCATGAACTGGCCACCAGCGTCTCCGACGCCAACGCCACCGAACAGATGCTGGACCCCGCCGAAGGGCCGCCGCCTGCGGTCGCCAATCGCCTGTGGGATGCCAGCCACGTCAACGACAAGTCCCAAGTGATCGCCAGCAGCACCGGCGACAAACAAAGCTTCCAGATCGTCAACATGGACGTGCGCTTCGTGTACCGCATCGGTCTCACCGACGAAGCCGCCATGGCCGCCACCTACAACAGCGCCAACGTCGTGAGCCTGATTCGCAGCACGGCCAGCCGGATCCTGGTTCACGACTTCGCCTCGCGCACGCTGGATGAATTGCTCGGCGAACAGCGCACCGACCTCGCCGCCGACATCAGCAACGCGGTACAGCGCGACCTGAAAAAACTCGACAGCGGGGTGGAGATCCTCGCGACCGTGGTGGAGTCGATTCACCCGCCAGCGGGGGCCGCCAACGCGTATCACGCGGTGCAAACGGCGCAGATCAGTGCCCAGGCGCTGATTTCCCGCGAGCGCGGCGCCGCGGCGGATCAGTCCAACGTGGCGCAGTTGCATGCCAGCGTGGCCCACGATCAAGCGGCGGCGGTATCGCGCGAAGTCATGGCCGCCGCTCAGGCAGCAGACCTGCGCTTCAGCGCCGAGCGGCAGGCGTATGCCAAGGCCGGTCAGGCGTTTGTGCTGGAGCAATACCTGACGCAACTCACCCAAGGCTTACAGCACGCCAAATTGCTGGTTCTTGATCATCGTTTGGGCGGCACCAGTGCGCCGACCATTGATCTGCGTACGTTCACGTTGCCGGCCGACCCTGCGGCGCCCGGCAAAGCGGCTGAATAAGGAATCGTCCCTTGAGTCTGTTTCATTCACACGATCACCACGACCATGCGGGCCACGACCACGGTCACGGCGGGCATCACGGCCATCACCATGGCGCGGTGTCCGGCCCGGTAGGTTTTCCATGGCGGCGCTCGGCGCTGGCGGCTGTCTTGATCGCCTTCGCGGTGGCGGCAGCCAGCCTGGTTCAGGTGCGCTCCGGCGAGGGCACGGTGGTCACGCGGTTCGGTAACCCGTCACGGGTGTTGCTCGATCCGGGCCTGAGCTGGCGCTGGCCAGCGCCGTTCGAGGCCACCATTCCCGTGGACTTGCGTCTGCGCACCACCTCCAGTGGCTTGCAGGACGTCGGTACGCGGGATGGCTTGCGCATCATCGTTCAGGCCTACGTCGCCTGGCAGGTTCAGGGCGATCCGGACAACGTGAAGCGCTTCATGCGCGCGGTGCAAAACCAGCCGGACGAAGCGGCGCGGCAGATTCGCACCTTCGTGGGCTCTGCGCTGGAAACCACCGCGGCCAGCTTCGACCTGTCGAGCCTGGTCAACACCGATGCCAGCCAGGTGCGCATCGCCGACTTCGAAAACCAGCTGCGTCAGCAGATCGATCAGCAATTGCTCACGACCTACGGGGTGCGCGTCCTGCAAGTCGGCGTCGAGCGTCTGACGCTGCCATCGGTGACGTTGAACGCCACCGTGGACCGGATGCGTGCCGAGCGCGAAACCATCGCCACCGAACGCACCGCCATTGGCAAGCGTGAAGCGGCGCAGATTCGCTCGGCGGCCGAGCGCGATGCACGCATTGTCGAAGCGGACGCCACGGTCAAGGCGGCCGACATCGAAGCGCAATCGCGGGTTGAAGCCGCGCAGATCTACGGCCGTGCCTACGCCGGCTCGCCGCAGCTGTATAACCTGCTGCGCTCGCTGGACACCCTCGGCACCGTGGTCGGCCCGACCACCAAATTGATCCTGCGCACTGACGCTGCGCCGTTCCGCGTACTGGTCGATGGCCCGCCGACACTGGACGGCAAGCCTGGAACCCAGCCATGAGTGAGCACAATGTGCCCGCCACCGGTGACTCGCCCATCGCCGAGCGGCCGGTGAGCAACAGCCCGTGGTTGCAGGCCAGCCGCCTGGCCTTTCTTGGGTTGTACGTGGTTACGGTATTGGCGGCAGTGGCCTGGGCGTTCTCCAACGTGCGCCAGATCGATCCGCAGAACCGCGCCGTGGTGTTTCGCATGGGCGCGCTGGACCGCGTGCAGAACGCCGGGTTGCTGATGGCCTGGCCGCAACCGTTCGAGCAGGTGGTGCTGTTGCCCTCGGCGGATCGCGTGATCGAGCGCCACGTCGATACCTTGCTGCGCTCTTCCACCGCGCTGGCCGCCGATAAAGTCGCCAGCTTCGCCACGCCCATGAGCGACGCGCTGGCCGGCTCCGGGTTTCTGCTGACCGGCGATGCCGGTGTCGTACAGCTGGATGTGACGGTGTACTACAAAGTCGCTGACCCTCGGGCCTATGTGCTGCAGGGTGTTCACGTGCTGCCGGCGCTGGATCGGCTGGTCACCCGCAGCGCCGTGGCACTGACGGCGGCTCGGGATCTGGACACCATCCTGGTGGCGCGACCTGAGCTGGTCGGTGCCGACAGCCAGTCTGCCGAGCGACGCGAACGTCTGCGGGGCGATCTGGTGCAGGGCATCAATCAACGCCTGAGCGAGCTGACCTCCACTGGCGTGGGCGTCGGGATCGAAGTGGCGCGTGTGGACGTGCAGTCCAGCCTGCCCACGGCGGCGGTCAACGCGTTCAATGCCGTGCTGACCGCCAGCCAGCAAGCCGATCAAGCCGTAGCCAATGCACGTACCGATGCCGAAAAAGCCAACCAGACCGCCAATCAACAAGCTGACCGCACGCTGCAGGTTGCCCACGCACAAGCGTCCGAGCGACTGGCCAAGGCACAGACCGACACCGCGACCGTGACCGGCCTGGCACAGTCGATTCAAGATCGGAGCGACCCTGGCTTGCTGCAACGTATCTACCGCGAACGCGTGCCGAAAATACTGGGGCAAGCCGGTTCAGTGACCACGGTTGATCCCAAAGACGATTCCCGCCTGATCATTCAGGGAGCAGACAAATGAGTGGCAAAGCCGTTCACACCCATGCCGAACCCGCCACGCCGGGCAGCATGCTGACCCGCTCCGAACAGCGCAGCGCGGCGACCCAGCTGACCCTGGCCATGCTCGCCCTTGGCCTGTTGGCGCTGGGGCTGGTCTGGCGCTTTTTTGCGCCTGAGCAGGTCGGCGTCAGTCAGTTGCTGTTGGGGGCCGCGTCCTTGCTGGTGGCCATTCCAGTGGTCAGCGCCGGTTGGCACAGCCTGCGTTACCCCAGTCTGCACGGCATCACCGATCAGTTGATCGCGCTGGCCATGCTCGGCGCGTGGGCCACCGGCGACCTGATGACCGCGGCCTTGCTCCCAATCATCATGATCTTCGGCCATGTGCTGGAGGAGCGCAGTGTCATCGGCTCGCAAGAGGCCATTCAGGCGCTGGGCAAACTGACGCGTAGTCATGCGCGACGGGTTACCGCCGATGGCGCCATACACGAAGTCGACAACGGCACGCTGGTAGCCGGCGACCTGGTCGAGGTTCGCGCGGGGGATCGCGTGCCGGCGGACGGCAGGGTGGTCTCCGGGCAAGCCAGCCTCGACACCGCGCCGATTACTGGCGAGTCGGTGCCACTGGAGGCGAGGCCGGGCATGGAAGTGTTCGGCGGGGCGATCAACCTTGATGGCCTGCTGCGCATTGAAGTCACGCGCATCGGCAACGAATCGACGCTGGGCAAAGTGATCGCCCTGATGCAAAGCGCCGAGCGCTCCAAACCCCCGATCACCCGTTTGCTCGAGCGCTACGCCGGCAGCTATATGGTGCTGGTGTTGCTGATCGCGGCGGTCACCTGGTTTATCACCAACAACGCTCAGGCCATGCTCGCGGTGCTGGTGGCGGCCTGTCCGTGCGCGCTGGTGCTGTCTGCGCCGGCGACGGCGATTGCCGGCATTGCCGTGGCTGCACGTCACGGAATTCTGATCCGCAGTTCGGCGTTCCTCGAAGAGCTGGCCGATCTCACCTCGCTGGTGGTGGATAAAACCGGGACGCTGACCTTCGGCAGCTTGCGGTTGCAGTCGGTGCAGGCCGTGAACGGCGAGACGCCTGGCCTGTTGTCGCTGGCCGCCAGCCTGGGGGCGGCCAGCAGTCATCCAGTCAGTCGGGCGTTGGCGTTGCTCGTGGAAAAGGATCAGTTGCTGGCGCTGGAGGACATCCGCGAACGTCAGGGCCTGGGCGTCGTTGCCCAGACCTCCCGGGGCGAAGCGGCACTGGGGCGGCCCGAGCTGTTCGAGCAGTTGAACATCACCACGACGCCAGTCCCTGCCCATGACGGACCTATCGCGGGTCTGGCGGTAGACGGGGTGTTCCTCGCGTGGCTGCTGCTGGCCGACAGCCTGAAGCCGGAAGCCCGGCAGGCGTTGGCTGAATTGCGGGAACTGGGCATGGGGCGGCAGTTGCTGCTGACCGGCGACCGCCAAAGTGTGGCGGACAGCGTGGGCCATGAAGTCGGCATCAGCGATATCGAAGCGCAGGCCTTGCCGGAGGACAAACTCAATCGGGTCATGGGTGAAATAAAAAGCGGTTTCCGGCCCATGGTGGTGGGTGATGGCATCAACGATTCCCTGGCGCTCAAGGCGGGCGTGGTAGGCGTGGCAATGGGCGCAGGCGGAGCGGACATCGCCCTGGCGTCGGCGGACATCGTGCTGATCGGCAGCGACCTGCGCCGGCTGGGCACGTGTGTGCGTCTGAGTCGCCAGTGCAGGCAGACGTTGCAGGTCAACGTGATCATCGGTTTGGGCTGGACGCTGGCAATCGTGGCCTTGGCGGCTTTCGGCGTGCTGGGTGCAGCCGGGGCAATGATCGCGGCGGTTTTGCACAATCTCAGCACGTTGCTGGTGTTGGGCAATGCCGGCAGGTTGCTGCGGTTTCACGAGCCCATCGCAAAGTTTAATAATCCGCCACAGCCCTGATAATCCGGCACTTGAGCTGAAAGCGCCGGGCTAGAGGCTGCGGTTAAGTATAAAAATTCGCTTGAGCTTTGAACCACTCTGTTACAAATTAACTATAGTTACGAAGAGGGTGCTCCATCGAAGGCATTAAATTGGCTCGAATCCTTGGGGGCAAAAGGCAGTGCCCGGAGTCTAGATTCATGCAGTTAGTGTTACAGCCGATGCCTGACGGCTCCTGCTAGGAACCGGTATGGATTGCCCTTTTCTGAGTTTCTGGATCAGGGGGTTTATCAAATGCTCGCGCAATTACCACCAGCGTTACAGAATCTTCACCTGCCACTCAGGCTTAAACTCTGGGATGGCCATGAGCTGGACCTTGGGCCCACGCCCAGGGTCACCATCGTTGTCAAAGATCCCCTTCTGGTTTCCGGCTTTACGCACCCAAGCCTTGGCTTGCTAGGCAGCGCGTTCGTCGAAGGACGACTGGAACTGGAGGGCTCCATCATGGAAGTGGTGCGCGTCTGCGATCAGCTGAGCAGAGCGCTGGTCGACGAGGATGACGACAACGTTCCCGTGCGCACCCAGCACGACAAGGACACCGACGCCGCTTCCATCTCCTACCACTACGACCTGTCCAACGCGTTCTACCAACTCTGGCTGGACAAGGAGATGGTCTATTCCTGCGCCTATTTCAAGACGGGTAACGAGACGCTTGAACAGGCCCAGCAGGACAAATTCCATCACCTGTGTCGCAAGCTGCGTCTGCAGCCCGGCGAATACCTGCTCGATGTCGGCTGTGGCTGGGGTGGGCTGGCGCGCTTCGCCGCCCGTGAGTACGGCGTAAAAGTCTTTGGCATCACGCTGAGCCGCGAGCAGTTGGCGCTGGCCCAGGAGCGGGTGCGGGCCGAGGGCCTGGAAGATCAGGTCGAGCTCCAGCTCATGGACTACCGTGATCTGCCCCAAGACGGCCGCTTCGACAAGGTCGTCAGCGTCGGCATGTTCGAACACGTGGGTCACGCCAATCTCGATCTCTACGCCAAGTGCCTGTTTGGTGCGGTGAAGGCGGGCGGTCTGGTGATGAACCATGGTATTACCGCCAAGCACACAGACGGCCGCCCGGTCGGTCGTGGTGCCGGCGACTTCATCGACCGCTACGTGTTCCCCAACGGCGAGCTGCCGCATCTGGCGATGATCACTGCGCATGTCAGCGAAGCCGGTCTCGAGGTGGTGGACGTGGAAAGTCTGCGGTTGCACTACGCCAAGACACTGGATCACTGGAGCGCGCGGCTGGAGGAGAAACTGGACGAGGCCGCAGCGATGGTGCCTGAGCAGGCCCTGCGCATCTGGCGCTTGTACCTGGCAGGCTGTGCCTATGCGTTCTCGCAAGGCTGGATCAACTTGCACCAGGTGTTGGCAGTCAAACCGCTGGCCGATGGCAGTCATTCGTTGCCGCTGACGCGTGAGGATATTTATCGCTGAATCGGGGTTTGTGTCTGCAGAGCTTGGTGGAGCGAGGCTTGCCCGCGAAGTGGTGTGTCAGTTTCCTGATGGATAACCAGACATCCTCATTCGCGGGCAAGCCTCGCTCCAACGGGGTTCTTGCGCCGGGCTCAAAGAATCGGCGATATCAACCGCGCAATGCGCATCCCCAATTGCTGCAAATGGTGCGTCTCGCGACTCTCCTCAAGCGATACCTCATGAGCCAGGGCAAAGTCAGCGTTGAGCATGTCTTCCACCTGGCGGGCGAAGTCCTCGTCGACCGTGAGCAGCATCAATTCGAAATTCAGGCGGAATGACCGGTTATCCATGTTGGCGCTGCCGATGGCGGTAATCTCGTTGTCCACCAGCACCACTTTCTGGTGCAGGAACCCTGGCCCGTAGCGAAAAAGCCTGACACCTGCACGCACTGCTTCAAACGCAAACAGGCTGGACGCCGCATAGACCACGTAGTGGTCGGGCCGGGAAGGCACCAGAATGCGCACATCCACGCCACGCAGCACCGCCAGGTAAAGCGCCGCTGATACTGCTTCGTCAGGAATGAAATAGGGCGTCGTGATCCAGACCCGTTCGGTGGCGGCGTGGATGGCTTCGACGAAGAACAGTGAGCAGGTTTCCTGCGGGTCGGCCGGCCCGCTGGCCAGCAACTGGCACAGCACGCCGTCTTCCGGATAGGACTCCGGCAAGATAAGCGGCGGCAGTTCACGGGTTGCCCAGAACCAGTCCTCGGCAAATGACTCCTGCAAACTGGCAACCACCGGACCGACGATGGCGACATGCGTGTCCCGCCATGGGGCCAGCGGCGGTTTGAGCCCCAGGTATTCATCGCCCACATTGTGCCCGCCGACAAACCCTTTCTCGCCGTCGACCACGACGATCTTGCGGTGGTTTCTAAAGTTGATCTGGAACCGATTGAGCCAACCGCTGCGCGTGGCGAATGCCTTGATTTGCACACCCCCGGCGCGAAGTTTTTCGACATAGCTGGCAGGCAGGGCATGGCTGCCGATTCGGTCGTACAGCACATGCACCGAAACGCCTTCTGCGGCTTTCTCCAGGAGCAGGGCTTGCAGGCGTCGGCCCAAGTCATCGTCATGGATGATGAAGAACTGCACCAGTACCGCTTGTTTGGCTTTGCTGATCGCAGCAAAAATCGCACTGAACGTCGCATCACCGTTGATCAGCAGCTCGACTTCGTTGTTCGCCAGGCAGGGCATGCGGCCGAGTTTCGGCATGGCACGCAGCGACACATATGCAGCGGATTGACGTGCGGCAACGGCCTCCTCAATCCACGGCCGCCAGTTCAGGTTGCCGATGGCGTCGCGCATTTCCCGGTTGGCCTGGCGGCGCGCCTTGATGTACGCATCGAAGGAACTGCGGCCAAACACCAAATAAGGAATCAGCGTGATATAGGGGATGAAAATCAGCGGCATGGCCCAAGCGATCGAGCCTTGAGCCGTACGAACCGTCATCAACGCGTGGATCGCGGCTATGATGCCCAGCAGGTGAGTGAAGCCGATGACATAGCCAAAAAAATACGGGCTGTGGTAATCCATGCGAGAGTTTGCTCCAAGCCTGTTGATGTCTAACAGACCACAGCGCGCGGGGATTGTCGCTATTTTATTAGGGGTGCAACTGGGCATCCTCTTCGTCGTCTAAGCGTCATGGGTCGGACTGCGGTGAAAGGTCAGTTTCGAATTGTTTTGGGCATACAAGGAAAGAGATCAATGAAAAAGCGCTTTTTGGCGTTAGTGGTTTGTTTTGCTGCGCCTCTGGCGCAAGCCCAGGTGCTGCAACCGGGTTTGTGGGAAATCACCACCAGCAACATGCTGGTGGAGGGTCAGCAGCTTCCAGACATGCAGGTCATGCTCAATCAGCTGCAGATGATGGCGCCACAGCAGCGTGCGGCCATGGAGCAAATGCTGGAGAAACAAGGGGTTACGCTGGGCGGGAAGGGCGTCCGTGTTTGCCTGACGCCTGAGCAGGTGAAAAGCGAGCAGATCCCGCTGCAGGATCCGAAGTCAGGTTGCACCCAGCAGGTCACGGAACGTAATGGGGCCAACTGGAAATTCAAGTTCAGCTGTCCTCGGGCTCAGGGCACTGGCACGGCGCAATTCCTGAGTGATCGGGAATTCACCACTCATGTGATTGGCTCGTTCAATGCGACAGGCCAGCAGCAGAACGGCAGCATGGACACCCGCGCTGCCTGGCTTGGTCAGCAATGCGGGACGGTAAAACCCCGCACCTGATCTCCGCTCACTGAAAACTCAAACGCCCCAGTTATTGGGGCGTTTTGCTGTGCGCTGGAAATTGGCTCCAATACTTTTCTGTTCCACGTGGAACATCTCGTTGTTTCACCTCAGATTTTTCGGAAGGGAAGCGCGTGTTCAGTAAAGCTTCGCGAACAAGTTCGCTCCTACAAGAGGCATCACATGTACAGAGACTTCCCCAAAAACGCTGGCCGTCTCGCATTGTTATACTGTAACGTTTGTGGCCTTAGAACCTGACATCTCAAGAGGCCACCATGAATCGCCTTCCCGTCACCGTGCTGTCCGGCTTCCTCGGCGCCGGCAAAAGTACGCTTCTCAATTACGTGCTGCGCAATCGCGAGAACCTGCGGGTCGCGGTGATCGTCAACGACATGAGCGAGATCAATCTGGACGGCGCAGAGGTCCAGCGTGATGTCAGTCTGAATCGCGCCGAAGAAAAGCTCGTGGAAATGAGCAACGGCTGCATCTGCTGCACGCTTCGGGAAGACCTGCTTGAAGAGGTCGGTCGGCTGGCGAAGGACGGCCGGTTCGATTACCTGCTGATCGAATCCACCGGGATTTCCGAGCCGCTTCCGGTGGCGGAGACCTTCACCTTCCGCGACGAGGATGGCCAGAGCCTGTCCGACGTCGCGCGCCTGGACACCATGGTCACCGTGGTCGACGGCATGAACTTCCTGCTGGACTACCAAGCTGCCGACAGCCTGGCCAGCCGGGGCGAAACCCTGGGCGAAGAGGACGAACGCTCCATCACCGATCTGTTGATCGAACAGGTCGAATTCGCGGACGTCATCCTCATCAGCAAGATCGACCTCATCAGCTCAGCCGAGCGTCTGGAGCTGATGGCCATTCTGCAGCGGCTCAATGCTCACGCCGAGATCCTTCCGATGGTCATGGGCGAGGTGCCGCTGGCAAAAATTCTCGACACGAGGCGGTTCGATTTCGAGCGCGCCGCCCAGGCGCCTGGCTGGCTGAAAGAGTTGCGCGGCGAACACACGCCCGAGACCGAAGCGTACGGCATCGCGGCGATCACCTATCGGGCACGCCGGCCGTTTCATCCGCAACGGTTCTTCACCTTTATCAACGGCGAGTGGGACAACGGCAAACTGCTGCGCTCCAAAGGGTTTTTCTGGCTCGCCAGCAAACATCAGGACGCAGGCAGTTGGTCGCAGGCGGGCGGTCTGATGCGTCACGGTTTTGCAGGCCGCTGGTGGCGTTTCGTGCCCAAGGCGCACTGGCCGCAGGACGCGCAAGACACGCAAGCGATCATGAATAACTGGACGACACAGACCGGCGATTGCCGTCAGGAGCTGGTGTTCATCGGACAGAACATGGATTTCACGCGGCTCACGGCAGAGCTTGATGAGTGCCTGCTGACCGATGAGGAGATGGCCATGGGAAGCGAAGCCTGGAGCCTGCTAACCGACCCCTTCGGCGACTGGCACGACGCGGCCGCGTAATCAGGGTTTCCAGATGCCTTTACTCTGCTGCTCACAGAACGGCTTGAGAAATGCCGCATCGCTGGCCACGCCGTAATAGTGAATGTTTTGGCGATAAGGCATATTGGCGACCAATGCGTTGCTGCATTGGCCGAATGAGCCTGCGGGGCATTGCTCGGAAAACGTGACGTCGACGGTCTGATCCTTCAACTGCGGCTGGCAAAAGCCGTCGTGGAACAGCTTCGGCGGGATGGTCAGGTTTTCCTGGCAGACCTTCACATCGACCCGGTCTGACTGGCTGTGCACCAGGCACGCTTCGGCGCGGACCTCGCTGCACATCGCCGCCGACAGGATGAACGCCAGCCACGTGGGCAGCCCGATTGCTCGCATCGATTACCTCCGTTTGCGCTCAGCAATGAGCACGACTTCTAAATGGCCCGCCATGCTGCAGAACATTCCCACCCATGTCATCGCCGGCCCCCTGGGCGCAGGCAAGACCAGTTTGATCAAACAGTTGCTGGCCCAGAGACCACCTCACGAACGCTGGGCGATCCTGATCAACGAGTTCGGCCAGATCGGTCTGGACGCCGCGTTGCTGACCACGGCTGCGGATGGTATCGCACTTGGCGAAGTCGCTGGAGGGTGCTTGTGCTGTGTCAACGGCGTGCCTTTTCAGATTGGACTGGGACGCCTGCTGCGTAAGGCGAAGCCGGACAGGCTGTTCATCGAGCCGTCCGGATTAGGCCATCCGGTGCAATTGATCGCGCAACTGGAGGCAGCGCCCTGGGTGGGCGTTCTGTCCGTGCAGCCCAGCGTGATGGTGCTCGATGCCGCGTCGTTGGCCGCCGGTCTACCGCTGCCGCCCAGCCAGCAGGACGCACTGCGGGACGCGGGTTTGCTGGTGCTCAACAAGTCAGCGGGTCTGGACGTAAAGGCGCGGGAGGCGGTGATCACGCGTCTGCCGGAGCAGCTCGTTCATTGGACCGATCAAGGCCTGTTGCCGCTGGATCGACTGCCGGGGATCGAAGCGCGCGCCAGCGTTGCAAGTGTGGATAACTTATTGATGCCCAAGACCCTTACGCAGATGCCGGCGGTGTGGACAGATCCGCACGTGCCGATATGCATGAGTCAGGATCAGGCTGAAGGATGGAGTATTGGTTGGCGATGGCATCCCGATCAGCGTTTTGACACGGCAAAAGTGCTGGCCTGGCTTAACGGGCTGGCGTGGCGTCGCGCAAAACTGGTTATTCACAGTGAGGAGGGATGGGTGTCGGGCAACGCGCTGGAGGGCGGGATGATCGAGTGGTCAGCCAGCGAATGGCGACGTGATTCCCGGCTGGAGCTGATCTTCGCCGAACAGGAGGATCAAACCGCGCTGCAGGCGGGGCTTGTCGCTTGCGTGACAAGCAGCGTCTGATCAGTCACTGCTTCCACTTGTTGTGCTCCTGGCGCCACTGATTCATTTCGATGATCTCGGCGGTCCTGGGCGGTGTCTTGATTTCGAACGGATAGGGCGCCAGCTCGATCTGAGCCGTGTGTGCGCCAAACAGGGTGATGGTGCCGGGATGGCGCTGCTCGCCTGTGACCGTGAACTCGAAGTTATACACGCGGGCCAGTCGCTTGCGGCCCTCGTTGTCGCGCTTGAAGGTGATGCGGCGCAACGCCACGTTGCCGTCCAGCAGTTCCAGATCGAGTTTGGCGCAGTGTTGCTTCACACGCTCCAGCGCTCGTTCACGAAGGCCGTGGCTGTGCCACAGCCAGGCAGCGGCGGTCAGCAACAGCATCAGGACGAATATATTGCCCAGGGTCAGCATGAAAAGAGTACTCCGGCAGAAGGCCTCCAGCTTAACTGCGCAACGTGACTGTCAGCCATAGCGCCTGCGTTTAATTTGATGCAGTTCACGGCTTCTTGCAGGAGCGCACTTGCCCGCCATGGGTTTGTGTCAATCAACGATCTTTTTGCCCGTCCAGACGTATCGCGGGCAAGCACGCTCCTACAGGTTGACCGGTGTATCGCCATCAGACCGGATCGGCCTTGAGCTCCTGATAACGTTTTTCAAGCTCCTGACGGATCTGCCGGCGCTGTTGCGCTTGAACGAATCGGCGTTTGTCGTCAGGGGTGACGGGCGTTAGTGGCGGGACGTTGGCAGGCTTTCGCTGATCGTCCACGGCAACCATGGTGAAGAAGCAGCTATTGGTGTGGCGCACCGAGCGCTCACGGATGTTTTCGGTCACCACCTTGATCCCGATTTCCATCGAGGTGTTGCCGGTGTAGTTGACCGACGCCAGGAAGGTCACCAGCTCACCCACGTGGATGGGTTCGCGGAAAATGACCTGATCCACCGACAACGTCACCACATAGCGGCCCGCGTAACGGCTGGCGCAGGCGTAGGCCACTTCGTCGAGGTACTTCAAAAGAGTGCCACCGTGGACGTTGCCAGAGAAGTTGGCCATGTCCGGGGTCATCAACACAGTCATCGATAGTTGGGCGTTTCCGGGTTCCATAGCGCGCTCACGGTCAAATTGGGTCAAGTGTGTGCACCTCAGCGGGTGCTCGATTCAAACGGCTAGTCAAACCAACCTTATCGGGACGCTGATGGGCGGCTGGCCGTCACGCCTGCGCCCATCTGTTTCCATATATTGCACCGGCTTTATCAAGGAAAGCGCGGTGTTAACCTGCAAAAACCCGTGGATCGGGTATTTCCTACGCCTCAGAAGGACATTTCCTCGCCGATTAAACGACATTTCGTTTAATGAACCTCGGCTGGAGCGCCGGGGCGGTGTTCATCGAGCGCCACAAGGAGCAAGGCCATGCATGCCATCAGCTTTATCCAGGATTTGGCGGTCATCATGCTCGTGGCCGGCGTGGTCACCGTGTTGTTCCATCGCCTGAAGCAACCGGTGGTGCTCGGTTACATCGTGGCGGGTTTTATCATCGGCCCGCACACGCCGCCGGTCAGCCTGATCCATGACGAGGATACGATTAAAACCCTGGCCGAGTTGGGTGTCATTTTCCTGATGTTCTGCCTGGGCCTGGAATTCAGCCTGCGCAAGCTGTTTAAAGTCGGCGCGACGGCGTTTATCGCGGCTTTCCTCGAAATCACCCTGATGATCTGGCTCGGTTACGAGATCGGCCAGTTCTTCGGCTGGAAAACCATGGATTCGCTGTTCCTCGGCGCCATCCTGGCCATCTCGTCCACCACCATCATCGTCAAAGCGCTCACTGATCTGAAAATGAAAAATCAGCGCTTCGCGCAGCTGATTTTTGGCGTATTGATCGTAGAAGACATCCTGGGCATCGGCATCATTGCGCTCCTGTCGGGCATTGCCGTCAGCGGCACAGTCAGTTCCGGCGAAGTGTTTTCCACAGTGGGCAAATTGTCGCTGTTCATGATCGTCGCGCTGGTGATCGGCATACTGGTGGTGCCGCGTCTGCTGAACTATGTGGCCACCTTCGACAGCAACGAAATGCTGCTGATCACCGTGCTCGGGCTGTGCTTCGGCTTTTGCCTGCTGGTGGTCAAGCTTGAATACAGCATGGTGCTGGGCGCGTTTCTCATCGGCGCGATCATGGCTGAGTCCAGGCAACTGCTGAAGATCGAGCGGCTGATCGAGCCGATCCGGGACATGTTCAGCGCGATCTTCTTCGTGGCCATTGGCTTGATGATCGACCCGGCCATCCTGCTCGATTACGCCTGGCCGATTGCCGTGATCACCGTGGCCGTGGTGTTGGGCAAGATCGTGTCCTGCGGGGTCGGCGCGTTTATCGCGGGCAACGACGGCAAAACCTCGCTTCGGGTCGGGATGGGGTTGTCTCAGATTGGCGAATTTTCGTTCATCATTGCAGCGCTCGGGATGACGCTGCAGGTGACCAGCGACTTCTTGTACCCGGTGGCGGTGGCAGTCTCGGCGATAACGACCTTGCTCACGCCGTATTTGATCCGCTCCGCCGATCCGCTGTCCCACAAGCTGGGCAGCATCATGCCCGCGAAGATTGCGCGGGTGTTTGGCCTGTACGGCGAATGGCTGCGCAGCATTCAGCCGCAAGGGCAGGGTGCCTTGCTGGCGGCGATGATCAGAAAGATTCTGCTGCAGGTGGGGGTCAATCTGGCGCTGGTGGTGGCTATCTTTTTCTGCGGCGCCTATTTCGCCGAGCGTATCGGCGAGTACCTGAACGAATGGATCAGTGAAGTCGGGCAGCAAAAAGCCTGGATCTGCGGCGCTGCGTTGCTGCTGTCGTTGCCGTTCCTGATCGCGGCCTATCGCAAGCTTAAAGCGCTGTCGATGCTGCTGGCGGAGATGGGGGTCAAGCCTGAAATGGCCGGACGCCATACCGAGCGTGTGCGACGGGTGATCGCCGAGGTGATCCCGCTGCTGTCGCTGTTGGTGATTTTCCTGCTATTGGCGGCGCTGTCAGCCAGCATTCTGCCGACCAGTGAGCTGCTGATACTGATCGTGGTGGTCGCTGCGATTGTCGCCGCCGTGCTGTGGCGCTGGTTCATTCGCGTGCACACGCGCATGCAGATTGCCTTGCTGGAAACCCTGGGTAACCATCAGGAGCCTTCGGAGCATTGAGTCCTCAGGCTGCCGTGATCGATGGCGGCCGACTCAGCTTTCCAGCCAGACGTCTCGCGCCCAGTGCCAGACAGACTCCCAGCTCTCTTCTGTGACGAGTTCTTCTTCGCCCGACCAAAGCACCACGGTGCCGTCTTCTTCAACGCAGTAGTAATCTTCGCCATCCTGGCAAATCGGGATCAGTTCCCGTGGCACGCCGATGTCCCATGCGCTGGCAGCGACTTCCGGCATGTAGGTGTGCGAGCCAGGATCGGTCACGGTCACAGGTTCGAGGCTGCCGTAAACGACATCGCTTACCGTCAGCAAGAATTCCTTGAACACGAACGGAATGTTGATGAACAGCTGTTCTTCGATCTCGACCAGTTGATCCTCGTCCGGGAGTTCCAGAGGGACCGGGACCGGCTCGTTTGCTTCACGCAGTTGCTCGATGACTTCTTCCACGACGTGGATCCTCTAACGGTTTGGCGCGGTTATACAGTAGCTTAAACGTCTTCTCAAATACCTGTTCGACCCGCAGAAATACAAAAACCCCGGACAGGTCCGGGGTTTCTTTGTTACGAGCGTGACACGGATCAGCCGTTCTGGCGGATACCGGCTACCAGCCAAGGCTGATTGTCACCGGGTGCACGTTCCATGTTCCAGCTTTCGCTGAAGGTTTCGCCCTGGTCAAAGCGCGAAGTCTTCGACAGGCCGGAGAACGTCAGGGTGGCGATGGTCTTTTCAGCACGATCATCGACGCCGTCCAGTTGCACGGTCAGGTTGTCGATGTAGGTGGACTGGAAGCCTTCACCCAGATCCGCACGTTCTTTTTTCAGGAACTGCAGCATTTGCGGGGTCACGAACTCGGCGATCTTGTCCATTTCGTTCGCGTCCCAGTGCTGTTGCAGCGACTGGAAGTGCGAGCGAGCGGCTTCAAGGAAGCGTTCTTCGTTGAACCAGGCAGGCGCCTGAATCACGGGGCGGGCCGACGCTGCAGCCGAACCACCGAACATCGAGTTGTTCTGAACAGGCTTCTGTTCAAAGGCTTCACGCTGAAATGGCGCGTGACCGGCAGGGGCAACCTGTGGCTGCTGTTTACGACGACGTGCCGCGATGAAGCGGAAGATCAGGAAGGCGATGACCGCCATGATCAGGATGTCGAAGAACTGCATGCCCTGAAAGCCGCCGCCCATGAACATCGAGGCGAGCAGGCCGCCGGCTGCGATACCGGCCAATGGGCCGAACCAGCGAGACGCGCCGCCTGCGGCAGCGGCAGGAGCACCGGCAGCGTTAGGTGCGGCAGAAGGAGAGGAAGGGGCAGTTTGACGCGCCTGGTGGCTCGGCGCCGAGCCCATGCTCTTGCCGCCACCAAAGCGCGCGGCGTTGGCGTCGAGACTCATGGTGAGCCCGATGACCAGCGCCAAAGCGATGCTTAAAAACCGTTGCATATGGGGATTCCCGTTTGTGGATTGCACGCGCGCCATGTTGCACAGCACTTGGGCATCTGGCTAGCAGCCAAGTGTTTCCGGCTTTTGCGTGATCTTCCAGATGGCCTGTACTACTAAGGCTGTAGGCAGGTGTAGAAAGTTCTGTAGGAAACATGGGGGTGACGGGGTGGGATTACAACCTGGCTGCGTAACACATTGTATGAGCGCGCTTGCCCGCGATGACGTCGGTGTGTCCGAAACGAATTCATCGCCGGACACATCAATCGCGGGCAAGCGCGCTCTACAGCATCGAAGCGCTTAAATCGGCTCCAGCTTCGCATACCCCAGCATCAGCCACTTGCTGCCTTCTTCGAAATTCACCTGCACCCGCGCCTGGGCGCCGGAGCCTTCGAAGTTGAGGATGACACCTTCGCCAAAAATCGAGTGGGCGACCCGCTGGCCAAGGGAGAACTGGCTTTCCGGAATGCCTTCGCCATCGAACAGCCGGCTGGGCGCCATGGTCTTCGAGCCGCCGAAGGGGCGGGTAACGCTGTTGGACAACCGCACTTCCTGAATCAGATTGGGCGGCACCTCACGCACGAAGCGGGATACCTTGTTGTAGGTCTCGCTTCCATATAAACGACGGGTCTCGGCGTACGTCAGCACTAGATGCTGCATCGCACGGGTAATCCCGACATAAGCCAGGCGCCGTTCTTCTTCCAGACGGCCGGGCTCTTCGAGACTCATTTTGTGCGGGAACAGACCTTCTTCCATGCCCACCAGGAACACGTAGGGAAATTCCAGGCCCTTGGCGCTGTGCAGGGTCATCAATTGAATGCTGTCTTCGTGCTCGTCGGCCTGAGTATCACCGGCTTCCAGCGACGCATGACCCAGGAACGCGGCCAATGGCGTCAGGTCTGCTTCTTCCTCGCTGACCTCGAATGCGCGCGCCGCGCTGACCAGTTCCTCAAGGTTTTCTACCCGCGCCTGACCCTTCTCGCCTTTTTCTTCTTGGTGATACGTGATCAGACCGGACTGCTCGATGACGGTTTGCGTCATCAGGTGCAGCGGCATCTCCATGACCTTCGCCGCCAGATTCTCGATCAGCTCGACAAAGCCGTTCAACGCGCCAGCCGCACGGCCGGTCAGGCCTTTATTGGCGATCAACAGGCGCATGGCTTCCCACATCGACACGTCGGCGTGACGGGCGTGCATGCGAATGGCTTCGATGGTCTTCTCGCCAATCCCGCGGGGTGGCACGTTAATGACGCGTTCCAGCGCCGAATCATTGCCGCGACCTTCCAGGACGCGCATGTAAGCCATGGCGTTCTTGATTTCGGCGCGTTCGAAGAAGCGCTGACCGCCGTAGATGCGGTAGGGAATGCGCTCGCGCAGCAACGCTTCTTCCAGCACCCGCGATTGGGCGTTGGAGCGATACAGGATGGCAATGTCGCTGCGGGCCAGGCCGGTCTTGATTGCGCTTTCGATGGTCTCGACCACATAGCGCGCTTCATCGTGTTCGTTGAAAGCGGCGTACAGGCTGATCAATTCGCCATCGCCGACATCGGTCCACAGTTCTTTGCCCAGACGCCCGCTGTTATTGACGATCAGACCGTTTGCCGCCTTGAGGATGCTGGCGGTCGAGCGGTAGTTCTGTTCCAGACGGATGGTCTGGGTGTCAGGGAAGTCATCGGAATACTGATGAATGTTCTCGATCTTCGCCCCGCGCCAGCCGTAAATCGACTGATCGTCGTCACCCACTACCATCAGGCTGTCACCGCCCTGAGCCAGGAGACGCAGCCAGGCGTATTGCACCGCGTTGGTGTCCTGGAATTCGTCCACCAGCACATGGCGGAAGCGGCGCTGGTAGTGCGCCAGCAGGCCCGGGTTGTCACGCCACAGGTCCAGCGCGCGCAGCAGCAGTTCGGAGAAGTCGATGACGCCGGCACGCTGGCAGGCCACTTCATAGGCTTCGTAGATGGACTTCATGGTGGTCAGGAACAGATCGCCGCTGGCCTGGATGTGCTTGGGCCGCAGGCCTTCATCCTTCTGGCCATTGATGAACCACTGCGCCTGACGCGGCGGCCAGGCTTTCTCGTCCAGCCCCAGCTCACGAATCACGCGCTTGACCACACGCTGCTGGTCGTCGCTGTCGAGAATCTGGAAGCTCTGGCTCAAGCCCGCTTCCTGCCAGTGCGCCCGCAACAAGCGGTGCGCCAGGCCGTGGAAGGTGCCGACCCACATGCCTGCCGGGCTGATGCCCATCAACGATTCGATGCGATGGCGCATCTCGGCGGCAGCCTTGTTGGTGAACGTCACCGACAGGATCGAGTGCGGCGAGGCATTTTCGACCTGGATCAACCAGGCGATGCGATGCACAAGGACACGGGTTTTGCCGGAACCAGCGCCGGCCAGGACCAACTGACGACCCACGGAGGCAGCTACGGCCTGGCGTTGGGCATCGTTGAGGGAGTTAAGCAGAAGAGAGAGATCATCGCGCATCGGCGCATTCTAGGGTGTGGGCTGTTGGCGGGCAAACCCTAACGCCGGGCGGTGGGCAAGTCGTGATGTCGCCGATGGCCCGCCGAGCAGGAGCACCGCGACCGTCCGTACGATTTATTACCCGGCTGTTTGGTCAGGCCGAACCCTTGTGTATGCTCCCACCACGTCCAAAGGCCCCAAATATAAGAACCGCCATGACCCCGAGTACCGATGCCCCGGCCGACGCTGTCGCGACCAGGCATGTCATCCGCAAGCAATTTGCGACCGAGCTTGCGGTCGAGCGGACCCGTATTCTCTATCAAGGGTCGCTGTTGCCGACCCTGTTCATGTTCCTCAATGGCTTACTCTGCGCCTGGCTGCTGTGGAGTCCACAGCGCTATGTGCTGGTGGCCGTGTGGGTGGCATGGCTGACGGCGCTGGTGTCGCTTCGCGTGCTGCAAGTCGCTGCATTCAGAGCCGCGTCCCCCGAGCGTCAGGCGCAGCCGATCTGGAAACGCATGTTTCTGCTGGGCGCCTGCGCCAGCGGCCTTACCTTGTCCACGGCCGCGCTGGTGCTGGTGCCGGTCGAAAGCTTCGTGCAGCAAGCCTGGGTCTTTGGTCTGATCGGTGCCGCCACATTGTCGGCCAGTGTGGCCTATGCCGTGAGCATCCCGGCGTTTCTGACCTTCACCGTCCCTTGCCTGATGCCGCCGATTGTCTATCTGTTCTGGGGCGGCGACGTACCGTTGCGCGGCTGGGGTTGGCTGGGCTTGATCCTGCTGCTGGCGCTGATCGTCGTTGCGGCGCAAATCAATCGTTTGATCCAGCGCAGCTTGATCAGGCGTTTTCAAACCCTGGCGCTGATCGAGCACCTGCAAAACGCCCGGACCAAAAGCGAAGAGCTCAACGGCGAACTGGCGCGACAGTTCGAGGAGCGCACGCGCTACCTGTCCCACTATGACGAGCTGACGGGGCTGCCTAATCGGGCGCTGTTCTCCGAGCGTCTGCGTGATGCCAATCAGCGGGTGCGCCAAGGCAAAAGCCTGGCGCTGATGCACATCAACCTCGATCGCTTCAAATTGCTCAATGACAGTCTCGGGCATGAAGTGGCCGATCAGCTGCTGCATCAGGTCGCCCGACGCCTGGGGAGCACGCTGCCCGAAGCCGATACCATCGCGCGCTTGTCCGCAGACGAGTTTGTCGTGCTGTTCGATGCCCATAGCACGCTTTCATCGCTGGCCCGGGTGGCCAGCCGATTGCTCAGCAAGTTGAGTTCGCCGCTGCTGGTGTCGGGGCATGAATTGGTCGTCAGTGCCTCGATCGGCATCAGCATGCTGCCTGACTCGGCGCGGGAAATTTCCGCGCTGGTGAGCCAGGCGAACATGGCCATGCAGCAAGCCAAACACCTGGGCGGCAATAACTTTCAGTTCTACACCGACAGTCTCCAGGGCAGCACGCTGGAGCGTCTGCAGCTGGAAATTCAACTGCGCAAGGCCGTGCAAGAGCATCAGCTCGAAGTGTTCTATCAGCCCAAGATGTGTATCAAGACCGGGCGCCTGAGTTCTGCCGAAGCGCTGGTTCGCTGGCGCCACCCTCAGCGCGGGATGGTGCAGCCCAGCGACTTCATAGCGTTGGCTGAAGAGACGGGCTTGATCGGTGAAATCGGTGAATTCGTGCTGCGCCAGGCGTGTCATCAGGCGTGCTCATGGCAGCGAGAGGGGCTTGAGCTGATTCGCGTGTCGGTCAATCTGTCGGTGCACCAACTGCGCCAGGGCAAGCTGGTCAGCCTGGTCCGTCAGGTACTTGAGGAAACCGGTCTGGCGCCTGAATACCTTGAGCTGGAGCTGACCGAAAGCCAGCTGCTGGAAAGCGTTGAGCACATTATTGCCACCTTCCAGCAACTGCGGGATCTGGGCGTGAAACTGGCGATCGATGACTTCGGCACCGGCTATTCCTCGTTGAGCTACCTCAAGCGGTTTCCGGTGGATTACGTCAAGATCGATCAGGCATTCATCGGCGGCCTCGGTGACGGGACCAAAGATGCCGCCATCACCCGGGCGATCATTGCCATGGCCCACAGCCTGGGTTTGAAGGTAGTGGCCGAGGGCGTGGAGAACGCTCAGCAGTTGGCGTTCCTCAAGGCTCACGCCTGCGATGAAGTGCAAGGGTATTTGATCAGCAAGCCGGTCGACGCGCCTGGGATGGGACTACTACTGGCTCAGCGTGTGGCAGCAGCCTACCGTTGATCCCGACAGGTCCTGCGACGCAACGCGACCAAGCTTGCAGCGTTCAGTGGTCAAGCAGGCGGACATCGTTTCGCTGTGCGGCTTGCAGGTCATGTAGTATAACTACAAGAAAGCTACATCCCGTCCCAACCTTATCATTGAGTCCTGCCCCTTGAATCTGCTGCAGCACATCGCCCAGTCACGCCATCTCTTACGCAAGTCGGAGCTTAAGGTTGCCGAGCATGTGCTGCTCGACCCTGCGGCCGTGATGCACAGTTCCATGGCAGACCTGGCCCACATCGTGGGCATCAGCGAGCCGACCATCGTGCGGTTCTGTCGCGCCATTGGCTGCACCGGGTTTCAGGACCTCAAACTCAAGCTGGCCCAGAGCCTGGCCGCCGGTGCCAGCTTCGGGCAGTTCGCGATTCATGAAGATGACTCGGTCGCTGACTACAGCCTCAAGATTTTCGACACCACGCTGCACACGCTCATGGAAGTCCGGGAAAAACTCGATCCCCATGCCTTGCAGGCAGCGGTGACCGTAATGGCCGCCGCGCACCGGGTCGAGTTCTACGGGTTCGGCGCGTCCGGAGCAGTTGCCGCCGATGCGCAGCACAAGTTCTTCCGCTTGCTGCTGACCGCCGCGTCCTATTCCGATCCGCACATGCAGGCGATGTCGGCTGTGACCCTCAAGCCGACCGACGTCGCGGTGTGTATTTCCCAATCGGGGCGCTCCAAGGATTTGCTGATCACGGCCAACCTGGTACGTGAAAGCGGCGCCAACCTGATCACTTTGTGCCCAAGCCAGACACCGCTGGCGGAGTTGTCCACCGTCAATCTGGCCATCGATGTGCACGAAGACACCGAAATCTACACGCCGCTGACCTCGCGCATCGCGCACCTGGTGGTGATCGATGTGTTGGCGATGGGCGTTGCCATGGCCCGCGGCCCGAGCCTGGTCAACCACCTCAAAAGCGTCAAGCGCAGCCTGCGTAGCCTGCGGTTGTCGCCCAAGTCGATCAAGTCCCACGAGGACTGAAGTGAAAGCCCTGCTGGAGCGAGGCTTGCCCGCGAAGCTGTTCCTGCCTTTGGAGCTTTACGTGCGTAACCGGCCCATTCGCGGGCAAGCCTCGCTCCAACAAGTCTTGCATCAACCTTCACCAACTTGTCACGCATTCGCCCCCGGATCGTCACGCCCGGCAACCACTCTGTACTCCCGCACACGCAATGGGAGACAGGATATGCCTCGGCACTACGATGACTCGCAGCAACAGACGAACTCCAGCGTCAAGACCCGCCGTCAGCATGAAGACCAGCGCCGCATGGCGTTCCGGCGTGCAATCGAGACCTACTCCGAAGAGCGCCGCCTGAATCAGGAGCTCTCTGACTACCTCGACGCCGCGTCCTCCCACCTCTGGCAAGCAGCTAAAGGCTCCGAGGGCGGCCATCGAACCGCGCAACAACCTCGCTGATCTGCGCACGTTCGGTGCGGATGAATGAGAGAAACGCGTGCGCCACCGGCGACAGGCGTTTATCTCGGCCCTGCACCACGCACCAGCTTCGATACAACGGCAACTCGGCCACCGGCAGCTCCACCAGCGCGCCGGTGGTCAGTTCCAGGCTCAGCGCGTGACGCGTCAACAGCGCCACGCCGAGGCCCGCCAGCACGCATTCGCGCTGCGCTTCGGCTGACGACACCTCCAGCGTCTGCTCAAAATGAATGCGCTTCTCCTTGAAGTACTCCTCACATGCCTTGCACGTCCCTGAACCCGGCTCCCGAACCACCAGCGTGTAGGGCTCCAGGTCTTTCAGGCTGGGTTTTTCCAGCTGACACAGCGGATGGTCCGGCGGTACGACTGCCACGATCGGATTGTTCAGAAACGGCAGAAATTCCAGGCCCATGTCCTGCGGCACCATCGACATCACCACCAGGTCATCGCGGTTATCCGAGAGCCGCCTTATCACCTGCGCGCGGTTGACCACCGCCAGGTTCAGCATCACGTCCGGGTATTGCCGCTTGAAGGCGGCAAACAGGTGAGGCACGAAGTATTTGGCGCTGGATTCGATGGCCAGCTTCAGTTGCCCTTGCAGCGAGCCCTGCATGTCCGACAGCTGCATGTCCAGGTTTTCCAGGCGCCCGAAAATGTCCCGGCTGGCGGCTTGCAGCGCCTCGGCAGCTTCCGTCATATAGAGCTTTTTACCGACGTATTCGAACAGCGGTTGACCGACCAGCTCCTCCAGCTGACGCATCTGCAGGCTGATGGCCGGTTGCGTGAGGGACATTTCTTCGGCGGCGCGGCTGTAAGAGCGCAGGTCGCACACTTCATTGAAGATTCGTAGCTGACGCAATGTCATGCGCATCAATGACTTACGCATAATCTTTGTTCCCCGATGCGTGTGAAGCCTTCGACTATAAGGTTTTACTTATGCATCACCCAATATTTACTCATTTTTGTTAATTCCTGTTCCGGCTTAGGGTGGCTGTGCGTGGGCGATGCAACATGCCGTTACGCGCTGACCGGTCTACCGGGTCTCCTGTCCAACGGTCGAGGGAATGCCAAGTGATAAGAAAAATCCTGATCGCAAACCGGGGTGAAATTGCCGTCCGCATCGTGCGCGCTTGCGCCGAAATGGGCATCCGCTCGGTGGCGATCTATTCCGACGCCGACCGCCACGCGCTGCATGTTAAACGCGCCGATGAAGCCTATGGCATCGGTGCCGAGCCACTGGAGGGGTATCTGAACCCCCGCAAGCTGGTGAATCTGGCCGTGGAAACCGGGTGCGACGCCTTACACCCCGGTTACGGATTTCTGTCTGAAAACGCCGAGCTGGCTGATATCTGCCTGGAACGTGGCATTCGGTTCATCGGCCCGTCGGCCGAAGTCATCCGCCGCATGGGTGACAAGACCGAAGCCCGGCGCAGCATGATCAAGGCCGGTGTCCCGGTGACGCCGGGCACGGAAGGGAATGTGGCGGACATTGCCGAGGCGCTGGTGGAAGGTGATCGCATCGGTTATCCGGTGATGCTCAAGGCCACGTCCGGTGGCGGCGGTCGCGGGATTCGTCGCTGCAACAGCCGTGAAGAACTGGAGCAGGCGTTCCCCCGGGTTATCTCGGAAGCGACCAAGGCGTTCGGCAAGGCCGAGGTCTTCCTCGAAAAATGCATCGTCAATCCCAAGCACATCGAAGCGCAGATCCTGGGCGACAGTTTCGGCAACGTCGTGCACCTGTTCGAGCGTGACTGTTCGATCCAGCGCCGCAACCAGAAGCTGATCGAGATCGCACCGAGCCCGCAACTGACCCCTGAGCAGCGTGCCTACATCGGTGACCTGTCGGTGCGCGCGGCCAAGGCGGTCGGGTACGAAAACGCCGGAACCGTGGAATTCCTGCTCGCCGAGGGCGAGGTGTACTTCATGGAAATGAACACTCGGGTGCAGGTGGAACACACCATCACCGAGGAAATCACCGGCATCGATATCGTTCGCGAGCAAATCCGCATCGCCTCCGGGCTGCCGCTTTCAGTCAAGCAGGAAGACATCATTCACCGTGGTTTCGCGTTGCAGTTCCGCATCAACGCCGAAGACCCGAAAAACAACTTCCTGCCCAGCTTCGGCAAAATCACTCGTTACTACGCTCCCGGCGGCCCCGGCGTGCGCACCGACACGGCGATTTATACCGGCTACACCATTCCGCCGTACTACGACTCGATGTGCCTGAAGCTGATTGTCTGGGCGCTGACCTGGGAAGAGGCCATGGACCGTGGCCTGCGTGCACTGGACGACATGCGGCTGCAAGGCGTGAAGACCACGGCCGCGTACTACCAGGAGATCCTGCGCAACCCGGAATTCCGTAGCGGTCAGTTCAACACCAGCTTCGTCGAAAGCCACCCGGAACTGACCAACTACTCGATCAAGCGCAAACCCGAAGAGCTGGCCCTGGCCATCGCCGCCGCCATTGCCGCCCATGCAGGCCTATGAATAAGCCAGCTGCAAGCGGTAAGCCGCAAGCTTCAGGCAAGAGCGCGTTCGGCTTTTACTTGCAGCTTGTGGCTTGAAGCTTGTAGCTATAAGGAGATCAGAATATGTCCAAGAAAATCTTCGTCACCGACACCATCCTGCGCGACGCCCATCAATCGTTGCTGGCCACCCGGATGCGCACCGAGGACATGCTGCCGATCTGCGAAAAGCTCGACAAGGTCGGCTACTGGTCACTGGAGATGTGGGGCGGCGCCACGTTTGATGCGTGTGTGCGGTTCCTGAAAGAAGACCCATGGGAGCGCCTGCGCCAGTTGCGTGCGGCACTGCCCAACACGCGCCTGCAGATGCTGCTGCGGGGGCAGAACCTGTTGGGTTATCGCCATTACAGCGACGACGTGGTTCGGGCCTTCGTCGCCAAGGCCGCCGTCAATGGCATCGACGTGTTCCGTATTTTCGACGCCATGAACGACGTGCGTAACCTGCGCGTTGCCATCGAAGCGGTGAAGGCGTCGGGCAAGCATGCCCAGGGCACGCTCGCTTACACCACCAGCCCGGTGCATACCATTGAGGCCTTTGTTGTTCAGGCCAAACAGATGGAAGCCATGGGTTGCGATTCGGTGGCGATCAAGGACATGGCCGGTTTGCTGACGCCTTACGCCACCGGCGAACTGGTCAAAGCATTGAAAGCCGAGCAATCGCTGCCGGTGTTCATTCACTCTCATGACACGGCCGGCCTGGCCGCGATGTGCCAGCTCAAGGCCATCGAAAACGGCGCCGATCACATCGACACTGCCATCTCCAGCTTCGCCTGGGGCACCAGTCACCCGGGCACTGAGTCCATGGTCGCTGCGCTTAAGGGCAGCGAATTCGACACCGGGCTGGACCTGGAACTGCTGCAGGAAATCGGCTTGTACTTCTACGCAGTGCGTAAGAAATACCACCAGTTCGAGAGCGAATTCACCGCCGTCGACACCCGCGTGCAGGTCAATCAGGTGCCGGGCGGCATGATTTCCAACCTCGCCAACCAGCTCAAGGAGCAGGGCGCGCTGAACCGCATGTCGGAGGTCTTGGCCGAGATCCCTCGCGTGCGCAAGGACCTGGGCTACCCGCCGTTGGTAACGCCCACTTCGCAGATCGTCGGGACCCAGGCGTTCTTCAACGTGCTGGCCGGCGAGCGTTACAAAACCATCACCAACGAAGTGAAGCTGTACCTCACCGGTGGCTACGGCAAGGCGCCGGGCACGGTGGATGAGAAGCTGCGCCGCCAGGCCATCGGCAACGAAGACGTGATCGACGTGCGCCCGGCTGACTTGCTCAAGCCGGAGATGACCAAGCTGCGCGGCGAGATCGGCGCCCTGGCCAAATCTGAAGAGGATGTGCTGACTTATGCCATGTTCCCTGACATTGGGCGCAAGTTTCTCGAAGAGCGCGCCGCCGGGACGCTGGCACCGGAAGCGCTGCTGCCGATTCCCGAACCGGGTGCGGTGACCAAGGCCGGCGGGGAGGGCGTGCCGACCGAGTTCGTCATTGACGTCCATGGCGAAAGCTATCGGGTGGATATCACCGGGGTGGGCGTCAAGGCTGAAGGCAAGCGCCACTTTTACCTGTCCATCGACGGCATGCCGGAAGAAGTGGTGTTCGAACCGCTCAACGAGTTCGTCAGCGGCGGGATCGGCAAGCGTCCGCTGGCCAGCAAGCCCGGCCATGTCAGCACCACCATGCCAGGCAATATCGTCGATGTGCTGGTCAAGGAAGGCGACGAGGTCAAGGCGGGTCAGTCGGTGTTGATCACCGAGGCGATGAAGATGGAGACCGAGGTTCAGGCGGCCGTGGCGGGCAAAGTGACGGCCATCCATGTGGCCAAGGGCGATCGCGTCAATCCGGGTGAAATCCTCGTGGAGATCGAGGGCTGATTCAACGCTGAAAAGTTAAAAGGCCTCCTGCGCCAAGACGCAGGAAGCCCATTGTTTACCTCGGGGGAGCACGCGTGGCTCCCCTTTTTTTGTCTGTTATTTGACCGTATTACCACTCCGCACAAATCAACGGATGACCATTTGTATGAGCGCGCTTGCCCGCGATGGCGTCAGGTCAATCAACGCAGCGTTAGCCGACGGATCGCAATCGCGGGCAAGCGCGCTCCTACAGATCAGTTAAAAACTCATCTGCCACTGCCCGATCAGCGCGTGATTACGGCTGTTGCTGCCCAATTCGCCGTTGTAACCGATGCTCAAGGTGTGATGCGCCGACACGCCGAGATCCACCCCGGCCTCGACCATCAGGCTGTCGCGATCAAGCGCGCTGCCTTCGACATTGAACGCGCTGCCGCCGAGGACGAAAGCCTGACGGGTTTCGCTGTCGACGTCGCCGAAGGTGTGGCGCCAGCCGAGACTTCCACGCGGCGTGATGCTCATGCCGTTGTCCAGTTGATTGAGTTGGGCGAAACGCGTACCGAAGGTGCTGCTGACGTTGTCTTGCGTCTGTGAATCGACGCTCAACGCAGCGGCGCCGCCTTTCTCCTGGTAGCTGTCCCGGTGATAGCGCTGATAACCCAGGTTGGCGAACGGTTCGACGCTGAGTCGGCCGCTGCCCATGGCGTAGCCCAGTTCGGCGAAGGCTTGCTGACTGTCGGCGTCGTAATCGCCCTTTGGCCGGTCACTGAAGCCGTTGAAGTCGACCCGGCGTTTGTTCTCACCATCATGGCCGCTGTAAGCCGCGCCCAGGCGCAGCGCCAACGGGCCGTCCTGACGCAGCGCATAGGCGCCGACGTGCCAGCTGTCGAGTTCGCCGTCCACGCCGGTGCTGTCCAGATCGGTCTTCGAATAGCCGCCCAGCACGCCGACGCGCCAGACAGGTGACAACGCCCAGTCCACACCCAGCACGATGCCTTTGGTCCGCTGTTCCGTGCCATCACTGCCGTGCTCACCGTCCAGCTTGCCGTAGCCGCCGATGCCTTGCAGCCACACCCGGCCCTGCGCGTTCGGATCGTTCAGGTTGCGCACGTTACTGGGTACGCCCGTCGCGGCGAGCACAGGCGTTTCGGCCTGGTCAAGCCCCACCAGCAAACCGGCGCCGCTGCCTGTCTGGCGCATCGCCGACATCATGCTGCTGCCCACCAGCGAGCTGGCGCTCAGCGTCGCGCTGCTCAAATTCGCGGTGCTGCCGCCGGCCAATTGCTCGATGGCCGACCCGGCAGTGCTGGTGCTGGTATTGAGCACGGCGTTATACAGCGCGTTGCCGGTGCCCACTGTGGCGATGCTGCTGGCCGCGCGGCTGCCGTTGGCACTGAGCGCGTATTGGTTGAACGCCACGTCGTTACGGCTGTAGGTCAGATCGACGGCCGTCGGGGTGTAGGCGAGCGTTGGCGTCAGGAAGGCGTAATCGCTGCTGACGCTGTCGAACGTGCCAGTAATGCTGCCCGCTTGCAGTACGGTGTATTGGCTCTGCCACGGATAGGCGGTGCTGGTGGCGTTGGCATTCACCAACAACGAAGCGCCGGTAAGGCTGGCGTTGCCATCGATCCTCACCGTCGCGCTGCTGCCATCGGCATTCGCACCGAAGGCCAGCGTCGAGCCGCGGCTCATGTTCAGGTTGCCGTTGACGTGGGCCGCGCCATAGGTGGTGTTGGCGAGTAGCGTGCCGGCGACGTTGAGATTGCCCACCGTGCCGCCACCGGCATACGTCGCGCCCTTGTCGACGTTCAGGGTGCCGGCGATACCGCCCTGGTTGATCAACTCCGCGCCATTGAGCACGTTGCCGCCGATGCTGAAGTCGCCGCTGCCGGTGAGTGTCCAGATGCCTTGTTTGACTTGCAGCGACTCGAAATTCTGGCTGGCGCCGAAACTGCCGCCTAGGGCGTCGTCCATGATCACGCTGTCCGTACCGCTGCCGCCATCAACCACGCCCACGAAGCGACTGCCGTTGCGCAAGGTCAGGCTGTCGTTGCCGCCGCCCAGGTCCAGTGCCAAGCCGTTGCTGCCGCTGATCAACCCGTCGTTGAGCACGCTGTCGGCGAACTCGCCCACGAACTTCACGCCGAAGCCGTCGAGGCCCTGAATCGTGCCGTGGTTTTCCAGGTACGTGGCGCCAACGCCCGAGCCGCCGCTGCCGTCGTCCACCAGGATCGCGCTGTTGGCGCCGCTGATCATCGCGCCTGGGCCGTTGAACACGTAACCGCCGCCCAGCGCAATGCCTTCGCTGCCGTTGGCGAAGCCATTCTTGTCGACGCCGCTGGCGCCCGTGCCCTGAATGGTCCCGTAGTTTTCGATGTGGCCGATCAGGTCGATGTCCACGCCGTCGCCGTCGCCATTGGGTTGCAGGCCGTTGTTGGTGCCTGTGATCGTGCCGTAGTTGGTGACGGTGCCTGTGCCGTCCGAGCCGAAACCTGAGCCGTTTCGCCCGATGATCGTGCCGAAGTTGTTCAGGGTTGCGCCCAGGTCAGTGGTGATGCCGTGGCGACCGCCCGAGATCAAGCCGTAGTTGTTCACCACCACGCCGGTGGCTGAATCAATGTCGACACCGTCGAATTTGTTGTCGGCGATTTTCGAGTCACCGGTGGAGATCTCGCCGTAATTGGTGATGGTGTTGTTGGAACCGGTCTTCATGCCGTCGCTGGCTTCACCGCGAATCAGGCCGCCTGCGTGGTTGACCACGGTGATCTTCACCCCGTCGCCGCGCAGGGTGTCGAGGTCCAGCCCTTGGCCGGTCAGTGAGCGGATGGTGCCGCTGTTGTCGATGCTGACGTTGCCGCTGGGGATATCGCTGTCAATACGAAACGCATCGTCCTGGCCTTGAATCAAGGCACCGGCGCGGTTGATGACGGTGTAGTTGCGTGCCTTCGTCTCGTCGCCGCTGCTGTCGAAGCCGCGCCCGCCGGTGGAAATGATCTTCCCGGCGTTATCCACCACAACACCTGCGCCTGTGGTGGTGCCTTTGAAGCTGACGGCCTTGCCACTGAAGCTGATGCTGCCAGCGTTTGAAACCGTCAGCGTGTCGGCGCCGCTGAGTTCCTGCCCCGCTGTTGTTGCGGACGTGATTTGAACATTCTTGGCGAAAGCCTCTGTCGCCAGGCCGCTGGAAATAATCAATGCGATATGCAGGGCAAGTCGTTGCTTGGCGCGGGGCATGAAGGACGGCCTTTTTTGTATTAGCAAGGGCGTCCTATATAGCCGTTTGATATGACAGATTTATAACGTGCGAAACGCTTCCAGCGATTTCACTTGCTGCCCGTCGTTGAAGTTGTCTGCCGCCAGCCAGGCTTCGAAAGCGGTTTGGCGTTCAGGCCATTCACTGTCGATGATCGAATACCACGCTGTGTTGCGGTTTTTGCCTTTGACCACCATGTGCTGGCGAAACGTGCCTTCGTAGGTGAAGCCGAACCGTTCGGCGGCCCGTTTGGATCGCGCGTTATCGCCGTTGCACTTCCACTCCAGACGACGATTGCCCAGCGCAAAGGACTCTTTGGCCAGCAGGTAAACCGCTTCCGTACTTTTCGGCGTGCGCTGCATGGACGCGCCAAAGGTGACATGGCCGATCTCGATGCGACCGTGCGCCGGGACGATGGACATCAGGCTCAGGTAGCCGTCGATAACGCCGCTGGCCTGATCGACCACGGTGTAGAACCATGGGTCGCTGCCGCCGGCCAGCCCCGAGATAAAGTCATCGAACACGCTGCGCTCGGTAAAAGGGCCGTAGGGCAAGTAGTCCCAAAGCTTCGGGTCTGAGCCAGGACCTTGCAGCGCCGCCCACAAACCGTCGCCGTGACGCGCGGGATCAAGCTTCTCCAGTCGTACGAAACGTCCTTCCAGCGTGCGGGCTTCAGGCAGTTGGGCGGGTTGCCAGTGTTCAAGGTTCGACATGTCAGGGCATTCCAGAAAGGGAGTGGGGCTCACAGCTGTTTGCGGAAATGGATATAACCGGGGCGTTCGGCGATGCGCTCGTACAACTGAATCGCCGTAGCGTTGGTTTCGTGGGTCAGCCAGTGGACTTTGTCGCAGCCGTCTTTTTTTGCCGTGGCGTAGACATGCTCGATCAACAAGCGTCCGACGCCTGTGCCGCGCTGCTCGGGTGCAACGATCAGGTCCTGCAGGTAACAGGCGTTGTGAACGCTCCAGTTGGAGCGATGGTAGATGAAATGCACCATGCCCACCGCCTTGCCATCCTGCCAGGCCAGGGCGGCATGGGTCGGTTCGCTGGCATCCAGCAGGCGATGCCAAGTGCTCAGGCTGACGCTGTCGGCCAGTTCCGTTTTATAGAACGTCAAATAGGCTTGCCAGAGCGGCAGCCACTGCGCGTGGTCGTCGGGGGTGACGGGTTTGATGTGCACGTCAGACACGGGGTTCTCCTTGGCTCATCTCGCGAGCAAGCTCTCGATCATGGGCATCCTCGCTGGCAGCGAGCCCGGCGCGAACGCCGGCGATGTCCTCGGCAGAGCGGTTCTGATTGAGTTTGCGTTTGCCCTCAAGCCGCTCGATGGGCAGGGCGAAACCGACGATGGCACCGAGCATCTTCTCAATGTAGTCGGCAGGTGCATCCGTCACCGCCCAAGGGCTTGCCCGGCCTGACTCGTGCTTGTCGGTCAAGCCGCTGACCACTTCGAGTAATCGCTGGGGGTCGGTGAACACTTCGCCGTGGCCGTAGGCGTGGATCGCCAGGTAATTCCAGGTCGGCACAACTTTGCCGTGCTCAGCCTTGGCTGGGTAGAACGAGGGACTGATGTAGGCGTCGGCGCCCGGAAAAATCACCATCACCTCCGCGCCGTTTTGCAGGTCTTTCCATTGCGGATTGGCCTTGGCGAAGTGCCCATAGAGCGTGCCGTGTGCGCCTTCATTCGGGGCCAGTAGCAGCGGCAAGTGACTGGCCTGCATTCCCGACTCGCCGGACGTAACCACAATGGCCAGGCGGGCGGCCTCGATCTGGGTGTGCAGGCTGCCCAGATCGGCATCTTTGAAATAGGACGGTGTGTACATGAGATTTTCCTTGGCGACCTCGCTAATCCTAGGCAGCCTATTGGTCGGTTGTAAGAGCCATTAACGGACAATTTCACAGAGCCAATTTCATGCCGCCTTCGTCGCCTTCGCTTTCTTTTGATTTCGCCGGTATCGAGCTGGACCGACGCCAGGGCCTGAGCCGCCAGCTGTATCAAGCGCTGCGTCAACGAATTCTCGACGGCCGCCTCAGCGGTGGTACCCGATTGCCGGCGAGTCGGGACCTGGCGACGGCGTTGTCGGTATCACGCAACAGCATCCTCCGCGCATACGATCAGCTCTATTCCGAGGGCTTCACCGAAGGTCGTATCGGTGACGGCACGTACGTCGCCCAACTCGCCGGTAAATCAGTCCCGGCAAAAAAACTATCCACAAATCTGTCCACAGGGTTAACAACAGGCTTACCCACAGGTTTATCCACAAAAGCGCCTGAATCCACTGATCTTTTATCCAGTAAAGTTATCCCCAGTAAGGCGCTGGAACGGCTGGAACAGCACCATTTGAGCCCGCGAAAAACCGGCTTGCCGCGCGCTTTCCGGGTGGGAATTCCCGCTTTCGATCTGTTCCCGTTTGCAATCTGGGGCAAGCTGCACGCGGCTTTTTGGCGACGGCCGGACATGCAGCAGCTGGGTTATGGCGATCCTGCGGGCGAGTGGCGCTTGCGTGAGCTGATTGCGGTCTATCTGAAGACTTCTCGGGACTTGCACTGTACCGCTGAGCAAATTGTGATCACCAACGGTGCGCAACAGGCAATTACCCTTTGTGCACAGCTGCTGTTGAACCCCGGAGAGGGCGTGGCTGTGGAAAACCCGGGCTACCGGGCGGCAGGTCATGCATTCGCGATTGCGGGTGCAACATTGCACGGGATCCCTGTGGACGCTGAAGGCCTGTGCAGCAAGGCGTTAAACCAAAGTGCGAGCAAGCTGGCTTACGTCACGCCGTCCCATCAGTACCCGACTGGCGTCACCATGAGCCTCGCGCGGCGCCTGCAACTGCTCGCATGGGCAGAGCGCACCGGCGGCTGGATCGTCGAGGATGACTACGACGGCGAGTATCGCTACAGCGGCGCGCCGTTGGCGCCTTTGGCGGCGCTCGATCAGCACGGGCGGGTGTTGTATGTCGGTACGTTTGGCAAGGTGGCGTTTCCGGCGCTGCGCCTGGGCTATCTGGTGCTCCCGCGTAATCTGGTCGAGCCGTTCAGCCAGCGCCGGGCAGTGGACATGCGTCATTCGGAGATCGGCACGCAAGCGGTGATGGCCGCGTTCATCGCAGCGGGTCATTTTCAACGGCATATCCGTCGCATGCGGCGCGCGGCCCTCAGTCGGCGTAACGCATTGTTGGCGGGCTGGCCGCAGGGCGTTGCCGGCTGTGCACCGATGCCCACGCCGATGGCGGGTTTGCATTTGGCGGTGAATGTGGACAGCCTCGCCCGCGAGCGGGAACTGATTGCCTTGGCCGAGCGCGTCGGCGTCGAGATCAATCCGCTGAGCGAACACTGGCTCCCTGACTCCACAACGCCCGTCGATCAGCGCGCCGGGCTGGTGTTGGGATTCGCGGCAGTGCCCGAGGTCGACATCGCAGCGGCACTGGAAAGACTAAAAGCTGTGTGGTGTTGATTCTGGCCGGAGGCCGTGGGAGTCCGGCTTGCCGACGATCTGCCGGGAACCGGCAGCAAACTGGTCGATGAGGCATATCTGGCATCGAATTGGGCGATTTATGGCCGGTGCCCGGCCAATCGCTGGCAAGCCAAGCTCCCACGCCGGGCAGAGCAAATCATGTGCGTACTCGTTACGCCGTCAAACCGCTCGCCGCACCCGCGTATACTCACGTCCATTGAAAACACCCTTTGAGAAACGTCCATGAGCCTTCCTCTTTCCGTTGCGCCTGAACGCAAGTTCGGTGCGCCCTTGATAGCCTTTATTCTTCTCTTGATCGGCGCTGTGTTTTTGCAAGCCAGCGTCGGTGGCAAACAGGTGCTGCTGCTGATCGTCGGCGCAGCCCTGGGCCTGACGCTGTACCACGCCGCCTTCGGGTTTACCTCGGCCTGGCGCGTGTTCATCACGCAGCGGCGCGGCGCAGGCCTGCGTGCGCAGATGGTGATGCTGGCCGTGGCGGTGGTGCTGTTTTTCCCGGCGCTGGGCGCAGGCTCGTTGTTCGGCTCGCCGGTCACCGGGCTGGTCGCTCCCGCGGGCGTTTCGGTGGTATTCGGCGCGTTCATTTTCGGCATTGGCATGCAACTGGGCGGCGGATGCGCGTCAGGCACTCTGTTCACCGTCGGCGGTGGCAACGCGCGGATGCTGGTCACCTTGCTGTTCTTCATCATCGGTTCGCTGATCGCGACGCACCATGTGGATTGGTGGTTCTCGCTGCCTTCGTTCCCTGCCACCTCCATCGTCAAAACCTTCGGCGTACTGCCTGCACTGGTGTTCAGCCTGGCACTGTTTGCCCTCATCGCCTTCGTGACCGTGACACTGGAAAAGCGTCGGCATGGCCAGCTTGAAGCCCCGGTCACCAGCGAGCATGTCGGCCTGCGCCGCTTCTTGCGGGGTCCATGGCCATTGATCTGGGGTGCCGTCGGGCTTGCGCTGCTGAACTACGCGACCCTGGCACTGGCGGGTCGGCCATGGGGCATCACCTCAGCGTTCGCGTTGTGGGGTGCCAAAGTGGCGAGCGGGCTGGGTGTGGACGTGGGCAGTTGGGCGTTCTGGCAAATGCCGGCGAACGCGAAAGCGTTGGCGGCCCCCGTGTGGGAAGACATCACCACGGTCATGGACATCGGCATCATGCTGGGTGCGTTGCTGGCGGCGGGACTGGCAGGACGTTTCGCCCCGAGCCTCAAGATTCCGACGCGCTCGATTGTCGCGGCGGTGATTGGCGGTTTGCTGCTGGGTTACGGCTCGCGTCTGGCGTACGGCTGCAACATCGGCGCGTACTTCAGCGGCATCGCCTCCGGTAGCCTGCACGGCTGGCTGTGGCTGGTGGCGGCCTATATCGGGAACGTGGCGGGCGTGCGTATTCGTCCGTTTTTCTTTGAGGGCGAGCGGCAGCCGGCGGTGTTGACCGGCTGCTGACCGCGTAAACCTCGATTCCGCAATCGCGAGCAAGCTCACTCCTACAGATCGTGCATTCCCCTGTAGGAGTGAGCTTGCTCGCGATGACTGAGTGTCAGATAACGTAGCCGCATCTGACACACTGCAATCGCGGGCAAGCGCGCTCCTACAGAGTGGGGAAGGCGTCAGCTCAACCAATCTGCTCTTTGGCCAGCTTGACGATGTTGTCCACCGTAAAACCAAACTTCGCCTGCAGCTTCTCAATCGGTGCAGAAGCACCAAAGGTGTTCATGACCACCTTAGCGCCTGTCTGGCCGACATAGCGGTCCCAACCCATGGGTCCTGCCTGCTCGACCACAACCCGACCCTTGACCTGCGGCGGGAATACGCTGTCGCGGTACGCCTGGTCCTGATCCTCAAACAACTCCCAACTCGGCATCGAGACTACGCGAGCCGACACACCCTCGGCGGCCAGCTTCTCGTAAGCCGCGACGGTCATGCCGACTTCGCTGCCGGTGGCGATCAGAATCACATCCGGCTCGCCTTCGCCCGAATCCGCAAGCACATAAGCGCCCTTGGCGACGCCTTCAGCGCTGGCGTATTTGTCGCGATCCAGGGTGGGCAGCGGCTGACGGGACAACACAATGCACGAAGGACGGTTGGTTTGTGCCAGGGCAATTTTCCATGCCTGGGTGGTTTCGTTGGCATCGCCCGGACGCAGCGTGATCAAGCCCGGCGTAGCGCGCAGTTGCGTCAATTGCTCAATGGGTTGGTGCGTCGGACCGTCTTCACCCACACCAATGGAGTCGTGGGTGAACACGAACACCACCGGCAACTCCATGATCGACGCCAGACGAATCGGCGGCTTCATGTAGTCGCTGAACACCAGGAAGGTCGAGGTGTACGGACGGATGTAAGACAGTGCCAGGCCGTTGGCAATCGAGCCCATCGCATGCTCGCGAATGCCGAAGTGCAGATTGCGGCCGCCGTAATTGCCCGCTTCAAAACTGCCGGCGCCGTCGAAGGTCAGGTTGGTCTTGGTCGAAGGCGACAGGTCAGCGGAACCGCCGATCACCCACGGGATTTTCGCGGCGAACGCGTTGAGCACCTTGCCACCTGACGCGCGGGACGCAATGCCCTTGGCGTCGGTCTCGAAGTTTTCCAGCTTGTCCTGCCAGCCGTCCGGCATCTCGCCAGCGCGCATGCGTTTAAGTTGATCGGCCAGCTCCGGGTCGTTTTTCTCGACGCCGGCCAAGGTCTGCTGCCAGGCATCGAAGTCACTGGCGTTGTGTTCCAGCAACGCATCGCGCAGGCAATGTTTGGCGTCTTCCGGCACCAGGAAACTGGAGTTCTCGTCCCAGCCGTAGGCTTTTTTGGTCAGCTTGATTTCGTCGTCGCCCAGCGGTTCGCCGTGGGCCGCAGCGGTGTTGTGCTTATTGGGCGAGCCAAAGCCGATCACGCTGTCGACCACGATCAGGGTCGGCCCGCTGTCGTTCTGCTTGAACACGTTCAGCGCCTTGGCCAGGGCCTGGGCGTCGTTGGCGTCGGCGACGTGCACGGTGTGCCAGCCGTAGCCCTCGAAACGCGTCTGCACGTCGTCGCTGTACGCCAGCTCCGTGTGGCCTTCGATGCTGATGGTGTTGTTGTCGTAGATCCAGCACAGGTTCGACAGCTTGAGGTGGCCGGCCAGCGAGGCGGCCTCGGCGGTGACGCCTTCCATCATGTCGCCGTCGCCACACAGGACATACACGTTGTAGTCGAACAGCGTGGCGCCCGGGCGGTTGAAGTGCTCACCCAGCCAGCGCTCGCCCATCGCCATGCCCACGCTGTTGGCGCAGCCCTGGCCCAGTGGGCCGGTGGTGGTTTCGACGCCGGTGGTCATGCGGTATTCGGGGTGACCAGGGGTTTTGGAGTCCATCTGGCGAAACTGCTTGATGTCCTCAAGACTGACGGCGGGCTTGCCGGACGGCTTGCCGTGCTCGTCGATCTCGACCACGCCGGCCAGGTGCAGCAGCGAATACAGCAGCATGGAGGCATGGCCGACGGACAGGACAAAGCGGTCGCGATTCGGCCAGTCCGGGTGCTCGGGGTGGTAGCGCAGGAAGTCTTTCCACAGCGTGTAGCCGACCGGCGCCAGTGCCATAGGCGTGCCGGGGTGCCCGGAATTGGCCTTCTGCACGGCGTCCATGGCCAGGGTGCGAATGGTGTTGATGGTCAGTTGGTCGCGGTCGGTATGTGGTTCGATGGAGCGAGACGTTGAAGACGAGCCCATTAACTTTCTCCTCGTGACGTGTTGCTGAAACATCCAGACAAGAGTTGAGCACAGCGATGGCGCGTTTGTTCCATGAATAATGCCCCGGCGGTCCGGGCCGATGGCGCATGATCACCCGGTCGCCTAAACGATTCAGCAACTCGTCTGTTAAAGCGGCGAGTGGCGAACCAACCGGCCGCAATGCATTCAAATCAGGCATATCGGGCACCTGCCCGCTCATCGCACATGATTCAAAACGGGGTGGCCTTTGCAGGAAATGATCGTCAAGAAGTACCGTGCCATGATCAGGACCTTTACCTACATCGGTTGGTCATTGTTCTGGCTGCTGATCTGGGACGTGGTGGTCACGGTCGACTTCATGCTGTACCTGGAACGCAAGATCACCCTGCCGTCCATGCCGCTGACGTTGCTCGGCTCGGCGCTGGTGGTGCTCACCAGTTTTCGTAATTCCAGCGCGTATAACCGCTGGTGGGAAGCGCGGACGTTATGGGGTGCGCTGGTCAACAATTCGCGCAGTTATGCGAGGCAAGTGCTGACGCTGATCGATGACGAAGACGAATTGAACCCGGTCAAGGCCGTATTGCTGCGCCGGCATGTGGCTTACGTCGAGTGCCTGTCGGCGCACCTGAAGGGCGGCCATTGCGATGAGGACGTTACCGCGATGATCCCCCGCGCGGAGTACGACCGTCGCATGCGCACCAACAACTTCCCCAACGACATTCTCAACACCTCTGCCGCGATCATCGCCAAAGAGTACAAGGCCGGTCGGCTGGACAGTATTCGTCTGGAGCGGCTGGAAGCCACGCTGGTCGAGATTTCCAACTGCCAGGGCGGGATGGAACGCATCGCCAACACGCCGTTGCCTTATCCCTACGTCACCTTCCCCCGCCTGTTCATCACTTTGTTCTGCATCATCGTGCCCATCGGCCTGGTGGAAACCCTGGGCTGGTTCACGCCCCTGGCGTCCACCGTCGTTGGCTTCATGCTGCTGGCGATCGAGAAGATCGGCACCGACCTGCAAAGCCCGTTCAAGGCGTCCGAGCACGAGATCCAGATGAAAGCGCTGTGCGCCAACATCGCCGGCAACCTGAATTCGATGCTGCGTGATGCGACACAAGAGCGGGACGAGCGGGACAGTGTTGAGACGGTGTGATTCGGGTCGCGTGATACCCCTTCGCGAGCAAGCTCCCTCCCACAAGTGCGCGACAGGAAACTGTGGGAGGGAGCTTGCTCGCGACGGCTGCACCGACTTGCGGCTTTCAGCTTGAAGCTTGTGCTGCTTTTTCAGGTCCCCGATTTGATCTTGGTCCACACCCGCGTCCTGGCCCGCTCCGCATCGCGGGGCAGCGGTGTCAGGGTGTAAAGGGTCTTCATCGCGGCTTCGGTCGGGTACAGGTTCGGGTTATTGCGGATCGCCGGATCGACCAGGTCGGTCGCGTCTTTGTTCGGGTTCGGGTAACCCACAAAGTCGCTGATCGGGGCGATGACCTTGGGTTGCAGCAGGTGGCCCTGATCGATAAACGCTTGCGCGGCAATGGCGGCGTTGTTGAGGTAGCAATAACCGCCCATTACATCGCCTGCCGCGTGATGGCCGGGTGGTCGGCACAAGGCGAATGCACTGCGCGCGCCTTTCTGAATCGCCGCCTGCGCGGTCAGTGCGACCTGCGCTGCGCTGTAGGCGGCTTGCCAAGTGCCCGCGGTAATCGGTGCACCTGCGTCGAAGCTGTAATGCCCCAACTGGCCGTGCAGACTTTTCGGAATGACAGAACGCAAGGTCCGCGCTGGCCACGTGTAGGGCAGCAGATCGCCCTCTGGTTCGGTCTGGGCCCAGCGCTCCCAGGCGCCTTTGAAAAACTCAAGATAGGCCTGCGTGTGGACGCGCTGAATGGGGGTCAACCCAAAGTCCTGCGGCGCTTGAACCTCACCAAGGTCCCGATCCTTGACCCGCTGCAGCACATGATCGGCCCGGGACGGCATCTCGAAACAAGGCATCAGCTTGCCATCGATCAACTCGCAGCGGCCGTGATGCAAATGGTGATCATCCGAATAAATCGTCAGCATGGTGTGCTCCCGCAACAGTGGCTTTGGCTTGGCCTGTCGAAGCGTAGCTTGTTCAGCGGGGGCAGAGCAGCGGGTAACCGGGATCGGGAACAGAGGGTAGGGCGTGAGCGGTGCTCAATCCTTGAGCAGAACCTGTACCAACGTAGGAGCTGACGAGCCCGTGCGAGGCTGCGATCGCGCTGTGTCAGGTAGACCGCAATCGCAGCCTCGCACGGGCTCGTCAGCTCCTACAATGAAACGTATGCAGGGCAGCTATCAACGCAACTCCCCACACACATCCAGCGCCACACAACGCCGCACTTCATCCTGCGACAGCCCTGCACCGATCAGCGCATGGAGTTTGCCGAACGCGGCTTCGCGGGTCATGCCGCCGCCGGACAGAACGCCGACACCGCGCAGGCGGCTGCCTGCTTCGTAGACGTCGAGTTCTACGCCGCCTTCGTGGCACTGGGTGATGGCGACCACGGCGATGCCTTGATCCCGGGCGCGCTGCAGGCTGGCGAGGAAGGAGGGATCATCGCTGGGGCCGGTGCCACTGCCGAAGCATTCGAGGACCAGGCCCTGAATGCCGCTGTCGATCAGGGCATCCACTTGCGCGGCGCCAATGCCGGGGAACAACGGCAGGACAGCGACGCTGGCCAGTGTTTTGGGCTGGCGGTAATCGAGGGCCGACGGCAGCGAACCCGGCGTTTCGCCGCTGTGCGATCGGTTCAGCGCTGCAAACGGATGACGTCCGAAGCTGCGAACCTTGGCGCAACGGGTCGGCGCCAGCAGTTCGCCGTGGAAGTACAAGTGCACGCCCGACGGCAGCCCTTCGCCCAACATCGCAAGCGCCCCGTTGACGTTTTCCCACGCGTCACTGTCGGGTACGCCGGCAGGGAGCATAGAGCCGGTGAACACGACGGGAGCGTCCAGCCCCAGCAACTGAAAGCTCATCGCCGCCGCGCTGTAGGCCAGCGTGTCGGTGCCGTGCAGGATCAGCACGGCGTCGCAACCGTCTTCAACCGCTTCGATGACCGCGCCGCGCAACCGTTGCCAGTACGCGGGTGTCATGTTGGCGCTGTCGATCAGGGGGGACATTTCCCGAAAGCGCCATCGCGGCACGATCAAATCAGGCTGTTCCGCCAGTTGCAGGGCCATGCGCGCTTCAAACCCGGAAGCCGGTGCCAGCCCGCTTTCACTGGCCTGCATGCCGATGGTCCCGCCGGTGTACAGGACCATGACGTGCTGAGCCGGTGCTTGATGTTCGCGCTGCATGGCGGTCTCCCTGATGGATTAAGGTGCGTCAGCGACGGGTTTGCCAGTGAGGACAGGTGCGGCGCTGGACGGCTGCGGTGTCCCCAGCTTCGGCCAGGCTTGCAAGTCCAGGTCCAGGTCCGGGAATTTGCCGGAATCGAACACCGGGGTCTTGATCCCTGCCTTGCGCTGCTCATCGTAGTCATGCAGCAGACGCAGGCCAATGCTGAACAGCATCGTCAGCGCGATCAGGTTAACGAACGCCAGCAGGGTCATGGTGATGTCGGCGAACGCGAACACGGTACCGAGGTCCTCCACCGCACCCCACAGGATCAGCGCCAGCACCAGGGCGCGATAGCCGATCAGCGCCTTGCGGTTCTCGCCGATCAGGAAGCGCAGGCTGTTCTCGCCCAGGTAGTAGTTGTAGAGAATCGAGGTGAACACGAACAGCGCCAAGGCCACGCTGATGAAAATCCGACCCCAGTCGCCGACCACCGCCGCCAGTGAGTTCTGGGTCAGGGCAATGCCGTCGCCCTCAAAACCCGGGGTGTAGAAACCGGACAGCAGAATCAGCAACGCGGTGCAGGTGCAAATCACGAAGGTGTCGAGGAACACGCTGAACGCCTGGACCACGCCTTGGGCAATCGGGTGCTCGACCTGCGCCACGGCAGCGACGTTAGGCGCGCTGCCGAGGCCGGCTTCGTTGGCGAAGACGCCACGTTTGACACCCATTACGATCGCGCTGCCGATCAGTCCGCCAAACACCGGATCCATGCCGAACGCGCTGCGCACGATGGTCAACAGCATTTCAGGGACGTGCTCGAACTGCACGGCGATGACGTAGATCGTCACGGCGATATAAATCAGCGTCTTGACCGGTACCAGCAGGTCCGCGACTGCGGCGATGCGTTTGATTCCGCCGATGAACACCAGACCCAACAGGGCTGCCAGGGCGATGCCCGCGTACGTCGGCGACAGGCCGAATGCATCATTGAGCGAGTGAGTCACTGCATGGGACTGCAGGCCGTTGAACGCGAAACCAAAGGTCACCAGCAGCAGCACCGCCATGACCATGCCGAGCCAGCGTTTGCCCAGGCCGTGCTGGATGTAATAGGACGGACCGCCGCGGAATTGACCGTCGGCGTCGCAGCGTTTGTACAGCTGACCGAGGGAGCATTCAAAGAAGCTGCTCGCCATGCCGACCAGTGCCGTGACCCACATCCAGAACACCGCGCCCGGCCCGCCCATCGTCACGGCAATGCCGACGCCGGCGATGTTGCCCGCGCCGACGCGTCCGGCCAGGCTGAGCATCAGGGCTTGAAAAGAACTCAGCTGGCCCGAGCTGCTGCGCAAGCTGTCGCGAAACACCGAGAACATATGAAAAAAGTGGCGCATTTGAACGAAACGCGAGCGAATCGTGAAATACCCGCCCAGCCCGACGATGAGTACGATCAGTACCTTTCCCGAGAGGAAGTCGTTGATGACTTCAAGCATTGATGGTTCCTCGCTGTTTTTGAGGGGCCGCACTATACCGGTGCGGATCGTTGCCGTCTGTAATCGGATTCCGGCGTCAATAATCAGGGGCCAAAAAAAAGGGCTGCAAACACAAGGCTTGCAGCCCTCAAAAGGATGAGGGGTGTCTAGACCCTCAGCCTGGTGATCTTTTACAGCCCCGTTGCGATCAGGCTTTCAGCGGTACCAGTCGCGGGGCAATCATGTTTTCCGGGCGCAGAATGTCGGCCAGCATGACGTCGTCCAGCAGGCCTTCTTCGCGTACCAGTTCCAGCACGCCGCGCCCGGTTTGCAGCGCGATACGAGCGATGCGGGTGGCGTTTTCGTAGCCGATGTACGGATTCAGTGCAGTGACCAGCCCAATCGAGTGCTCGACCAGTTCACGGCAGCGCGCTTCGTTGGCGGTGATGCCGACGATGCAGTGCTCGCGCAGCATGTCCATGGCCCGTTGCAACAGGCGGATCGAGTCGAAAATCTTGTAGGCGATCAGCGGCTCCATCACGTTGAGCTGCAACTGTCCGCCTTCTGCGGCGATGGTCAGTGCCAGGTCATTGCCCATGATTTCGAATGCGCACATGTTCACGGCTTCCGGAATCACCGGGTTGACCTTGCCCGGCATGATCGAACTGCCTGGCTGACGCGCCGGCAGGTTGATCTCGTTGATGCCGGTACGCGGACCGCTGGACAGCAGGCGCAGGTCATTGCAGATCTTCGACAACTTCACCGCCGTGCGCTTGAGCATGCCGGAGAACAGCACAAAGGCGCCCATGTCGGACGTGGCTTCAATCAGGTCCGCTGCCGGAACCAGCGGCTGACCGCTGATGGTTGCCAGTCGCTGTACGGCCAGGTGCTGGTAACCCGGGTCGGCGTTGATGCCGGTGCCGATGGCCGTGCCGCCCAGGTTGACTTCGGTCAGCAACTCCGGCGCCAGGGTGCGCAGGCGGTTGAGGTCTTCGGTCAGCGTGTTGGCGAAGGCGCGAAATTCCTGGCCGAGCGTCATTGGCACCGCGTCTTGCAGCTGGGTACGGCCCATCTTAAGAACGTGGTTGAACTCCAGGCCCTTGGCCGCGAAGGCCTGGATCAGGCTGTCGAGGCTGGCGAGCAGCGCATCGTGGCCCAACAACAGGCCCAGACGGATCGCCGTTGGGTAGGCGTCGTTGGTGGACTGCGCCATGTTCACGTCGTTGTTCGGGTGCAGGTACTGGTATTGGCCTTTTTCATGGCCCATCGCTTCGAGGGCGATGTTGGCGATGACTTCGTTGGCATTCATGTTGGTGGACGTGCCGGCGCCGCCCTGAATCATGTCCACCACGAACTGGTCGTGGAAATCGCCGCGAACCAGCCGGGCGCACGCTTCGCTGATCGCCGCGTGCTTGGCGGCATTGAGGTGACCGAGCTGATGGTTGGCATCGGCGGCCGCCTGCTTGACCATGGCCAGCGCTACGACCAGCTTGGGGTAATGAGAGATCGGGACGCCGGACAGGTGAAAGTTGTTCACCGCCCGCAGCGTCTGGATGCCGTAGTACGCTTCGGCGGGTACATCGAGAACGCCAAGCAAGTCTTTTTCGGTGCGAAATGATGCAGCGCAGGACATGATAGAGAAAGTCTCAAGGAGGGCACGGGCTAGGCCGGAACGCTGTGAATACTAGGCCTGTGGGCAATCTGCAACCAATGCTGTTCAGCACTGGCCTATGCGCAAACGGCATAACGTTGATGTGACGTGCGGATTGTGACGAGCGTATGAAGGGTGTTGAATGCATCACACCCGACGCATCACTGTAGGAGCGCGCTTGCCCGCGAAGGCGTCGTGTCAGTCGCTGGATACGGTGCAGACATTCCGCAATCGCGGGCAAGCGCGCTCCTACAATCAATAGTGGCGACTATCTGGTAGAGGACACCATGAATCTTGAAAGCAAATGGCTGGAGGACTTCAGTGCGCTGGCCGCCACGCGCAGTTTCTCCCAGGCGGCGGAGCGTCGGTTCGTGACCCAGCCTGCCTTCAGCCGACGGATCCGCAGCCTCGAAGCGGCACTTGGGCTGACGCTGGTCAATCGTTCCCGCACGCCGATCGAACTCACCGCTGCGGGGCAATTGTTTCTGGTCACCGCGCGTACTGTGGTCGAGCAGCTCGGCGAAGTCCTGCGGCACCTGCATCATCTGGAAGGCGGGCAGGGCGAGGTCATGCAGATCGCCGCCGCCCACTCGTTGGCGCTGAGCTTCTTTCCCCGCTGGATCGCGCAACTGCGCAACGAAGGGCTGAACATCGCCACCCGGCTGGTCGCCACCAACGTGGGTGATGCGGTCCATGCACTGCGCGAAGGCGGGTGTGACGTCATGCTGGCATTTTATGACCCGGACGCCGCGTTGCAGATGGACGCCGAAATCTTCCCCTCGCTGCACCTGGGCACAACCGAAATGCTGCCGGTGTGTTCGGCGGACGAAGACGGTAAGCCGTTGTACGATCTGGAGGGTGAACAGAGCGTGCCGTTGCTGGCGTACAGCGCAGGCGCCTTTCTCGGGCGCTCGGTGAATCTGCTGTTGCGCCAGCGCAGCCTGCGGTTCACCACCGTCTATGAAACGGCCATGGCTGACAGCCTCAAAGGCATGGCGCTGCAAGGCCTGGGCATCGCTTGGGTGCCGCGCTTGAGCATCGTTGCCGAACTGGCCCGGGGCGAGCTGGTGATCTGTGGTGACGCGCAGTGGCAGGTGCCGCTGGAGATTCGTCTTTATCGCTGCGCGCTGGTGCGCAAAGCCAACGTGCGCCTGCTGTGGCGCAAGCTGGAAAGTGCCGCGCCAACCGAGCCTGAAAAGGGCGCCTGACAGAAGGTCGCCGGGGGTGCTTTTAACGCAGCGCTTTGCGCTATACTGCGCGGCCTTTGGCCGGTTGCACCGGTCATAATTCGTACGACAAGCCACGCCGGTCTTCCCGCGTGGCTTGTTGTTTTTAGACGCGCCTGCGGGCGCCCGATGAAGAGGCACGACGATGACCGCACTGGTTGGCGTGATCATGGGCTCCAAGTCCGATTGGTCCACCCTTAGCCACACCGCCGACATGCTGGACAAGCTCGGCATCCCGTACGAAGTCAAAGTGGTGTCGGCCCACCGCACGCCGGACCTGCTGTTCCAGTACGCCGAAGAGGCTGAAGGTCGTGGCATCGAGGTGATCATCGCCGGCGCCGGTGGCGCTGCCCACCTCCCTGGCATGTGCGCCGCAAAGACGCACCTGCCCGTGCTGGGCGTTCCGGTGCAGTCGTCCATGCTCTCCGGCGTCGATTCCTTGTTGTCCATCGTGCAAATGCCGGCCGGTATTCCCGTGGCGACGCTGGCCATCGGCAAAGCGGGCGCGATCAACGCAGCCCTGCTCTCGGCCAGCATCCTCGGCGCCAAACACCCCCAATTCCATGCAGTGCTGAAGACATTCCGCGCTGAACAGACAGACAGCGTTCTGGACAATCCAGACCCGCGCCAGGCCTGAGGTTTCCATGAAGATCGGTGTAATCGGTGGCGGCCAGTTGGGTCGCATGTTGGCCCTGGCGGGCACGCCGCTGGGAATGAACTTCGCTTTCCTCGACCCTGCGCCAGACGCCTGCGCGGCGGCATTGGGCGAGCATCTGCACGCCGACTACGGCGATCGGGAGCACTTGCGTCAGCTGGCCGACGAAGTGGACCTGGTGACCTTCGAATTCGAAAGCGTGCCGGCTGAGACCGTGGCGTTTCTCTCGCAGTTCGTCCCGGTCTATCCAAGCGCCGAGGCCTTGCGTATCGCCCGTGATCGCTGGTTCGAGAAGAGCATGTTCAAGGACCTGGGCATTCCGACGCCTGCGTTCGCCGACATTCAGTCCCAGGCAGATCTCGACGCGGCAGTGGCCAGTATCGGCCTGCCAGCGGTCTTGAAAACCCGCACGCTGGGTTACGACGGCAAGGGCCAGAAAGTCCTGCGTACCGCGCAGGATGTGGTCGGCACCTTTGCCGAGCTGGGCAGCGTGCCCTGCCTGCTGGAAGGCTTCGTGCCGTTCAGTGGTGAAGTCTCGTTGATCGCCGTGCGTGCCCGTGATGGTGAAACCCGGTTCTATCCGCTGGTCCACAACAGCCACGACAACGGCATTCTGCGCATTTCCATCGCCAGCACCGATCACCCGTTGCAGGCGCTGGCCGAGGACTACTCGGGCCGCGTGCTCAAGCAGCTGGATTATGTCGGTGTGATGGCCTTCGAGTTCTTCGAAGTCGACGGCGGGCTGAAGGCCAACGAAATCGCGCCGCGTGTGCACAACTCCGGGCACTGGACCACTGAAGGCGCCGAATGCAGCCAGTTCGAAAACCACCTGCGCGCCGTGGCCGGTCTGCCGCTGGGTTCGACCGCCAAGGTGGGCGAGAGCGCCATGCTCAACTTCATTGGTGAAGTGCCTGCGGTTGAAAAGGTTGTCGCCATCGATGATTGCCATCTGCATCACTACGGCAAGGCCTTCAAAGTCGGCCGCAAGGTCGGACACGCCACGGTGCGCAGCGCTGACCGGACGACGCTGGACCGTCAGGTGAAACTGGTTGAGGCGTTGATCAAGCCCTGACCCATCTGTAGGAGCGCGCTTGCCCGCGATGGCGTCATATCAGCTGCCACTGATGTGACGGGTACACCGCCATCGCGGGCAAGCGCGCTCCTGCAGTTGTTCTGCGTTGTGATTGAACCATTGCGCCGCCCCACCTCTCTCATAGCGTGATGCCAATACCCGGCTAGGCTTTGGCGTATCAATTCATACAGAGGGGCACGACATGGGAATCATTGGAACCATCTTCATCGGCTTGATCGTTGGCCTGCTGGCGCGTTTCCTGAAGCCGGGCGACGACAGCATGGGCTGGATCATGACCATTGTGCTCGGTATCGCCGGTTCGCTGGCGGCCACTTATGGTGGTCAGGCACTGGGTATCTACCAGGCGGGCGAGGGCGCCGGTTTCCTGGGCGCTCTGGTAGGCGCTATCGTGTTGCTGGTCATTTACGGCCTGATCAGAAAGAAGTAATTGTGTGACTGGCCCTCTGCGCTAATACAGCGCAGAGGGCTAGAATGCCGCGCACTCACTCCTCGCGCCGAGCATCCAATGCGTCATCTTTTCCTCGCTTTACTGTTGCTGGCCGCCTGGCCCGCACACTCCGCTGACATCCCTGAGACTGACTGGCTGGCGCTGATGCCGAAGTCGGACCAGAAAGCCCTCGAAGCCATGCCTGACATCGACCACAACTCCCCGGAAGCCCAGGGAACGTTCGACAGCAAGGGCGGCTTGAAGCAAAGCAAGGGTTTGCCCGCCGTGATGTATTCGACCAAAACCGTGCCGACCCTGAACGGCAAGACCATCCGCTTGGGCGGCTATCCTGTACCGCTGGAAACGGACGCAAAGGGCCGCAGCACGCTGTTTCTCCTCGTGCCTTATCCCGGCGCCTGCATCCACGTGCCGCCACCGCCACCCAATCAACTGGTGCTGGTGCGGTATCCGAAAGGCTTGAAAATCGAGGACATCTACACGCCGCTGTGGGTGATCGGCGCGTTGAAGATCGAAACCGTCAACAACGACCTGGCCGACGCGGCGTATGCGCTGGATGCGTCGAAGGTGCGGGTGGTGACCGAGGCGGATTTGTGAGGCAGTTGTAGGAGCGCGCTTGCCCGCGAAGGCGTCGTGTCAGTCGCCGGGTGTGGTGCAGACATTCCGCAATCGCGGGCAAGCGCGCTCCTACAGACTTTAAGCCTCAGGCAGCGCTTCAGCCCAAACACTCACGCTCATCACATGCATCTCATCCGGCGCAATGGTCACGATGTCACTCAAGACGTTGGCCGTTTCCACGCAGACCATCCCCTGCCAGCCATCGGGCTGCATGTCGACAAAAGTCTTTGTTTTCTCGATCCAGGGGTTCCAGACCACCGCAGAATTTGAGCCCAGCGTCTGGATATGAATCTTGCGGTTCCACGCCGGGTCGACGATTGAGAGCAGCTCGGGCGTGTCCTGATAGATGCGGTCGGTCTCGGCGGTGAAGGTCACGTCACCGGCTTGCACTTGCTCCTCGTCCCAGCTCACCAGCGTGTTCAGATAGCTAACGCCATCAAGCCCTTCGACACGGACCTGATGCACGTCACTGACTGCGAAATAACTGTGCAACGCCTGGCTCAGGGTGACCGGTTCAGTGCCGGCGTTGAAGCTGACCAGGCTAACGTTAAGCGCATCGTCCAGACGGATGTGCAGCTTGAGCCCGACCTTGTGTGGCCAGCCCGGCAGTTGAGCCTCCGCCAGTGGCTGAATGAACTCCACAATCAACGCGTCGCCGTCCTCGCCCATGCCCATCAGTTCCCAGTCGATGGCGCGGACTTCGCCGTGGGCATTGGCTGGCTCTGCGCTTTGGCGCATGGCCTGGACGCTCTCCGGGTTGCGCTGAAAATTGCCAAACCAGGGCCAGCAAATCGGCATCCCGCCACGAATCGCTTTGCCTTTTTTGAACACGGCACCGGGGTTGGACCAGATCAGCGGCTGCTGCCCGTCCAGCTGATAACTGATGATGTGCGCGCCCTGCTGGGCGATCACCAACTCGGCATGGCCGTGGCGAATCCGCCAGCAGTTGAGCTCATCGAGCACGATGGATTCGACTTGGGTGGTGGGCGTTTGCGGCGTTGGCATAAGTGTTCACTCGAAGGACAGTGACTGAATCAGACGCTGGAGAGCTTGATCAATTTACGCCGCGATGCCAAGCGCAACGACGCCAGCGGTCGAAAGCCGTCAGCGGCGAGCCGGTACAGACCGGGTGCGACCGCTGCCATCGATGGCCACGAACACGAACACCGCTTCGGTCACCTTGCGCCATTCACTGGACAGGGGGTCATCGCTCCAGACCTCGACCATCATCTGGATCGAGCTGCGGCCGATCTCCAGCGTCTGCGTATAGAAGGACAGTTGCGCTCCCACCGCGACAGGCACCAGAAATGCCATGCGATCAATGGCCACCGTGGCAACGCGTCCGGCGGCGACCTTACTCGCCATTGCGGTCCCGGCCAGGTCCATCTGTGATACCAGCCAACCGCCGAAAATATCGCCGAAACCGTTGGTTTCGCGAGGCAGTGCAGTAATTTGCAGTGCGAGATCGCCCTGCGGAATCGGATCTTCTTGTTCGAGTTCTATCATGCCTGGGGTGCCTCTGACCCATGACTGTTTAAGTCGTCAGTAAGTTGAAAAAGGGAAACTCTGCGAAATCGACTTGGTTAAATGCTTTCGCACAATTTCCCTGCGCTGACCGGGGCTGTGTCGCGGCCCGGCAGTATATCGGGCGATGGGTACCGCTACGACCGCCGAGTTCCGATTTTGACCGGCCGATGTTTCTATCAATGTGCATCTGGAAACAATTTGCTATCGTGCCGGACCGATTTGGCCAACCACGCCAACTCTGGCACGCAATTTTGATGCCCGATTGAACAGTCGAGTCCATAAGTCGCGTGAGTCGTCGATACCCTCGGCCTTCATCGCTATTGATCATTCGTCCCTGTTGAGCCTCAAAAGAGAAGCTTTTTCATGTCCTCCGTGTCTTCAAGCGCTGCGCAACCTTCGCGTCCGCTTACCCGAAACGATTACAAAACCCTGTCGCTGTCCGCCTTGGGCGGGGCGCTGGAGTTCTACGACTTCATCATTTTCGTGTTCTTCGCTGCCGTGGTTGGCAAGCTGTTCTTCCCGGTAGACATGCCCGAATGGCTGCGCTTGATGCAAACATTTGGCATTTTTGCTGCCGGATATCTGGCGCGCCCTTTGGGCGGCATCGTCATGGCGCATTTTGGCGATCTGCTGGGCCGCAAGAAAATGTTCACGCTGAGCATCTTCCTGATGGCGGTACCGACCCTGATCATGGGCCTGTTGCCGACCTACGCGCAGATCGGCATCTGGGCGCCGCTTCTGCTACTGCTGATGCGCGTGATTCAGGGAGCGGCAATTGGTGGCGAAGTGCCTGGCGCGTGGGTATTCGTGTCTGAACACGTTCCCGCACGTAACGTCGGTTACGCCTGTGGCACGCTGACGTGTGGCCTGACTGCCGGCATTTTGCTGGGCTCCCTGGTGGCCACCGCGATCAACAGCGTCTACAACCCGCTTGAAGTGATGGACTACGCCTGGCGGATTCCTTTCCTGCTGGGTGGCGTATTTGGCCTGATGTCGGTCTACCTGCGCCGCTGGCTGCATGAAACGCCTGTGTTTGCTGAATTGCAGCTGCGCAAGGCCTTGGCCGATGAGGTGCCGCTCAAGACCGTACTGCGCGACCATCGCGGCGCCGTGGTGTTGTCCATGGCCCTGACCTGGATGCTGTCGGCCGGCGTGGTGGTGGTCATTCTGATGACCCCGACCATCCTGCAAACGGTCTACGGCTTCACCCCCGCCGTAGCGCTCAAGGCCAACAGCCTGGCGATTGTCATGCTCAGTCTTGGCTGCGTGGCCGCTGGCGCACTGGCGGATCGCATCGGCGCAGGCCTGGTGTTTCTCATCGGCTCGTTCTGCCTGCTGCTTACATCGTGGACGTTCTACCACCTGGTCGGCGCCCATCCGGATCTGCTGTACCCGATGTACGCCATCACAGGATTGTTCGTCGGTACCATCGGCGCGGTGCCGTATGTCATGGTCAAGGCCTTCCCGCCAGCGGTGCGCTTCTCCGGCCTGTCGTTCTCGTACAACCTGGCCTACGCGATCTTTGGCGGCCTGACGCCCATGGTCGTGACCTTCATGCTCAAAGCCAACCCGATGGGGCCGGCCTGGTACGTGGCGATTCTGTGTGTGTTGGGGATGGGGATTGGGGTGTACTTGTTGAAACGAAAGTCCATCTGAGCCGATATCTCTGCAGCCAGTAAGAAATAAAAGGCCGATAGCCGCAATGGGCATCGGCCTTTCATCTTTTTGTCATATTCCATTCATAGAGTAGTCACAAGGCCATCATCCCTCCGGCCAGCCCACTATCGACCTCGCCAGGAGCAAGGCATGACACTCAAGCGTTTGATGACGGCAATGACTCTTGTCGCAGCCGGTGTGACGACTGCTACTGCAACCGCGGCGGTTGACCCGGCGATCAAGCCTTATGTCAAAACCAGCGGTGTCTCGGGCAACCTGTCCAGTGTGGGCTCGGACACGTTGGCCAATCTGATGACGATGTGGGCCGAGGCCTATAAGAAGCAGTACCCCAGCGTAAATATCCAGGTTCAGGCCGCCGGTTCTTCGACTGCGCCGCCTGCGCTAACCGAAGGCACTGCGACGCTGGGCCCGATGAGTCGCAAGATGAAGGACGGGGAGCTGTCGGCGTTCGAACAGAAGCACGGTTACAAACCCACGGCGATCCCGGTGGCGGTTGATGCCCTGGCGGTTTTCGTGCACAAAGACAACCCGATCAAGGGCCTGACCCTGCAGCAAGTGGACGCGATTTTCTCTGCCACGCGGCTGTGCGGCGCCAAGACCGATGCGAAAACCTGGGGCGATGTCGGGGTCATCGGCGATCTGGCAGGCAAGTCGATCCAGTTATTCGGTCGCAACTCGGTCTCGGGCACCTATGGCTACTTTAAGGAAGAAGCCCTGTGCAAAGGCGACTTCAAGGCCAACGTCAACGAACAGCCGGGATCTGCGTCCGTGGTCAGCTCCATCAGTAGCTCGCTGAACGGTATTGGATATTCGGGGATTGGCTATAAAACGTCCAGCGTGCGCACTGTCCCGTTGGCCAGGAAGGAAGGCGGCGAATTTATCGAAGACAACGAAACCAACGCCTTGAACGGGACTTATCCGCTGGCCCGCTTCCTTTATGTGTACGTCAACAAAGCGCCGAACCAGCCATTGGCACCGCTTGAGGCCGAGTTCATCCGCCTTGTTCTGTCGCAACAAGGTCAGGAAGTTGTCATGAAAGACGGTTACATTCCTCTACCAGCCAAGGTGGTCACCAAAGCCTTGGCTGATCTGGGATTACAAGAAGGTGCTACGGGCGTCGTAGCTAAATAACCCTGATGCGGGGCGAATCTGTCGCTCCGCTCACAAGAACAAGCAGGCCTTATGGATCGAGGCTCGCACTACATGTATCAGTCCGCTGCCATGATCCCAGGGCGGCGGGCTTTTTTGCGTCACCGCACTGTAATGTATTTGTCATACAGGGCGATTAGGGTGTGCGCATGAATGATCTGGCCAATTCATCGATGACCGAAAGATCTCCACCTGAGCGTATCGACTTCAATACGCCAGGGCTGCAACGCAAGCGCCGTATGCGTGCCTTCCAAAACCGACTGACCCACTGGTGCGTACTGGTCGGCGGTCTTGCCGTGTTGGCCGCGATTACCCTGATCTTCTTCTACCTGGCCTACGTGGTTGCGCCGCTGTTCAAGGGTGCCGATCTGACGGTCCAGACGCCGCAGACACCGGCATGGCTGCAAGACGCCGGCAAGCCCATGGTCCTCACGATCGAGGAGCAGAACCAGGTCGGCATGCGCGTATTGGATCAGGGCGAAGCGCTGTTCTTCCGTGTCAGTGACGGCAGTGAAATCTCCCGCGTGGGGCTGCCCCTTCCGGTCGGCGCACACGTGACGTCGGTAGGCCAGGATCAGCCTGGCAAACCTCTGCTGGCCGTCGGCCTGTCCAACGGTCAGGTGCTGGTGTTCAAACACGCGTACGCCGTGACCTATCCCGCTAACAAGAAAACCATCACCCCGGTCATCACCTATCCGTACGGCGAGACGCCGCTGGCCCTTGATGAGCAGGGGCGTGCCATCGAGCACGTCAACCTCAACGCCACGGACACTACGCTCATCGTCGCAGGCTCAACCGGTACTCAACTGCAGGTGTTGTCCCTGACCCAGGCGGAAAACCTGATGACGGGCGAGACCACCCATGAGCAACGCCGCATTGAGTTGCCGCAGTTGTCCGCGGCAGTGAAAGCCATTTATGTCGATCCCCGTCAGCAATGGCTTTACGTGATCAATGGTCGCGCTCTGGCCGACGTGTTCGACTTGCGCGATCGCACCCTGAACGGGCGTTACAAGCTGCTGGAGGACGCCGATGCGCAGATCACGGCCAGTACGCAGCTGGTGGGTGGCATTTCATTGGTCATTGGTAATTCCCGTGGCGGGATCGCCCAGTGGTTCATGGCCCGGGACACCGACGGCGAGCAGCGCTTGCAGCACATTCGTGATTTCAAAATGGGTGGCGCACCGGTCACCCAGATTACCGCCGAGCAGCGCCGCAAAGGGTTCATCGCGATGGATGCGTCGGGCAAGCTGGGCGTGTTCCACAGCACAGCGCACCGCACGTTGCTGGTCCAGCAGGTTGCCAATGGGCCAGGCGTGATCGGCCTGTCGCCGCGTGCCGATCATGTGGTGGTCGAGCAGGGCGGAAGGCTGCTGCCCCTGGACCTGAAAAACCCGCACCCGGAAGTGTCCTGGAGCGCGTTGTGGAGCAAGGTCTGGTACGAAAACTACGACTCACCTCAGTACGTCTGGCAATCGACAGCCTCCAGCAGTGACTTCGAGCCCAAGCTGAGCCTCGCGCCGCTGACCTACGGCACGCTGAAGGCTGCGTTCTACGCCATGTTGCTGGCCGCACCGCTGGCTATCGCCGCTGCAATCTACACCGCGTACTTCATGGCCCCCGGCATGCGTCGCAAGGTCAAGCCGGTGATCGAGCTGATGGAAGCGATGCCGACGGTCATTCTCGGGTTCTTTGCCGGGCTGTTTCTGGCCCCGTACCTGGAAGCCCATCTGCCCGGCATCTTCAGCCTGCTCATCCTCACCCCGATTGGCATCCTGCTGGCGGGCTATCTGTGGACGCGACTGCCAGACTCGATTCGCCTGCGCGTGCCCGAAGGCTGGGAAAGCGCGATCCTGATTCCGGTGGTGTTGCTGGTGGGCTGGCTGTCGCTGGGAATGAGCGCTCACCTGGAAACCTGGCTGTTCGACGGCGACATGCGCGCCTGGATTACCAACGACCTGAAGATTCCCTACGACCAGCGCAACGCCCTGGTGGTCGGCATTGCTATGGGCTTTGCGGTGATCCCCAATATCTATTCCATCGCTGAAGACGCTGTGTTCAGTGTCCCGCGCAGCCTGACCCTGGGTTCTCTCGCGCTGGGTGCGACGGCGTGGCAAACCCTGACCCGGGTGGTGATCCTCACGGCGAGCCCCGGCATCTTTTCGGCGTTGATGATCGGCATGGGCCGTGCGGTGGGCGAAACCATGATCGTGCTCATGGCCACCGGCAATACCCCGATCATGAACATGAACCTGTTCGAAGGCATGCGCACCCTGGCGGCGAACGTTGCGGTGGAGATGCCGGAATCTGAAGTGGGAGGCAGTCATTATCGAGTGTTGTTCCTCGCGGCGCTGGTGCTGCTGATGTTCACCTTCGCCATGAACACCTTGGCAGAGCTGATTCGTCAGCGCCTGCGCAAGAAATACTCGTCTCTTTAGGGAAGGTAGAAGATCGTGAAGCAGACCTCCCTTAAAAGCTGGTTCAAAAGCGGCGCCCCTGGCGTCTGGCTCAGTGCGGGTGCCGTTTCCATCGCGGTGATCATGACCATTGGCCTGTTGCTGGTCATCGCGATCAGAGGCCTGGGGCATTTCTGGCCGGCTGACCTGATCAGCGCTCAATACGCTGTGCCCAACCAGGCGAACCACGTGCTGGTGGGCGAGCTGGTGGAATCCGAGCGGGTGCCCCACGCACGGCTCAAAGGCGCAGGCCTGCCAGTGCCGGATCAGGGCCCCGAATTCATGACCCGCGACCTGTTCAAGGTCGGCAACCGAGACATCGGCCCCAGCGACTTCACCTGGGTGGTGGGGGAGTGGCTCACCGATCAACGACGACCGGCCGAATTAATGACCCTGGAGCGTCGTGAGTGGGGCAATTTCTACGGCTATCTGGTCAACGTGAAGGAGAGCGGCACAGTCGTTGCCGAGGGCGAAGCTGCCTGGCCGACGCTGCAGGAGCGCATTCGGCGCGTCGAAACCCTGGCCGATGAGCTCGACAGTCTGGAAAAGGGCGAGATTGGCGCCATCAATCACGGCATCGAACACTTGCGCCTGCAGGCCCGGAAGCGGGAACTCAACGGCACGCTGGACGCAGCCGCCCAGGCCGATCTGGCCAGCGAGCGGGCGGAATACGATGCGCGCTACAAGGTTATCGAAGCCCGGCTGGGCGCACTGCACCAGGCCTTCGACCGCGACAGCCTTACGGCGCGGGATGCCAACGGCAAGGAAGTCGAAATCAGTCTTGGCAAAGTCGTCCACGCCTATCAACCCAATGCGATGGGCACGTTCACCAAGCTCGGTTTCTATTTCCAGAAACTGTGGGAATTCCTCAGCGAAGACCCACGCGAAGCCAACACTGAGGGTGGGATCTTTCCGGCGATTTTCGGCACCGTGATGATGACCCTGATCATGGCCGTGATTGTCACCCCCTTCGGCGTGCTGGCGGCGGTGTACCTGCGTGAGTACGCGCGGCAAGGGCCGATCACTCGTCTGATTCGTATCGCGGTGAATAACCTGGCGGGCGTTCCCGCCATCGTCTACGGCGTGTTCGGCCTGGGCTTTTTTGTCTATGTGCTGGGCGGCTCGCTGGACCGGCTGTTCTTCCCCGAAGCGTTGCCGGCGCCGACGTTCGGCACGCCGGGTTTGCTCTGGGCCTCGCTGACCCTCGCGTTGCTGGCGGTGCCGGTGGTGATCGTCGCCACCGAAGAAGGCCTGGCGCGGATTCCATTGAGCCTGCGAGAAGGCTCGCTGGCGCTGGGAGCGACCAAGGCCGAGACGCTGTGGAAGATTGTGCTGCCCATGGCCAGCCCGGCCATGATGACCGGGCTGATCCTCGCCGTGGCACGCGCTGCCGGCGAAGTGGCACCGCTGATGCTGGTGGGGGTGGTCAAGATGGCGCCGTCGTTGCCGGTGGATGGCAACTACCCTTATTTGCACCTGGACCAGAAGATCATGCACCTGGGCTTTCACATCTACGACGTGGGGTTCCAAAGCCCGAACGTGGAGGCCGCGCGGCCCTTGGTGTACGCCACAGCCCTGCTGCTGGTGCTGGTGATTGCCTTGCTTAACCTGTCCGCCGTGACCCTGCGCAACCGACTGCGCGAGAAGTACAAGGCGTTGGACATCTAATTAGCCACAAGCGGCAAGCTTCAAGCGGCAAGCTAAATGCCGCACGCCGTTTTGCTTAAGACTTGCAGCTTGCAGCTCAACGCTTGCAGCTACGAACGGAGTGAGCCCAATGCAACAAGATCCTCCTGCGCGCGCGATCAATATGTCGTCGCTGGGGCGCAAACGACAGAGCCTGGACCTGGCGAGCGAGCCCGTGGCCTTGGAAGTGCCGGGCCTGAGCCTGTTCTACAACAACACGCAGGCCTTGTTCGACATCAGCATGAACATCCCCAAGCAGCGGGTAACGGCGTTCATCGGGCCGTCCGGCTGTGGCAAGTCGACGCTGCTGCGCACCTTCAATCGCATGAACGATCTGGTCGACGGCTGCCGGGTGCAGGGCGCGGTCAACCTCGATGGCCATGACATCTACACCAAGGGCGAGGATGTCGCCGAATTGCGTCGCCGCGTCGGCATGGTGTTTCAGAAGCCCAATCCGTTTCCGAAGACCATTTACGAGAACGTGGTGTACGGGCTGCGGATTCAAGGGATCAACAAAAAGCGTGTGCTCGACGAAGCGGTCGAGTGGGCGTTACGCGGCGCAGCGTTGTGGGACGAGGTCAAAGACCGCCTGCATGAATCTGCGCTGGGGCTATCCGGTGGTCAGCAGCAACGTCTGGTGATCGCCCGCACTATCGCCGTTGAGCCCGAAGTACTGCTGCTGGATGAGCCGTGTTCGGCGCTTGACCCGATTTCGACCCTCAAAGTCGAAGAACTGATCTACGAACTGAAATCCAAATACACCATTGTGATCGTTACCCACAACATGCAGCAGGCGGCGCGTGTGTCGGATTACACCGCCTTCATGTACATGGGCAAGCTGGTCGAGTTCGGTGATACCGATACGTTATTCACCAATCCGACCAGGAAACAGACTGAAGACTACATAACCGGTCGTTACGGCTAGCACGTGCTTCGTCAGCCCTGAACCACCGCAGCGGTCTCGCAACTCATCGGACGGACATTGAGCATGATCAAAGACAGCCATACACATCACATCTCCCAGCAGTTCAATGCCGAGCTTGAAGAAGTTCGCAGCCACTTGCTGGAAATGGGCGGCCTGGTGGAAAAGCAGGTCAACGACGCCGTCACCGCGCTGATCGACGCCGATTCGGGTCTGGCGCAGCGGGTGCGTGAGGTCGACGACCGCATCAACCAGATGGAGCGCAACATCGACGAGGAGTGCCTTCGTATTCTGGCCCGTCGTCAGCCTGCCGCCTCCGACCTGCGTTTGATCATCAGCATTTCCAAGTCGGTGATCGACCTGGAGCGCATCGGTGATGAATCCACCAAGATTGCCCGCCGTGCGATTCAGTTGTGCGAAGAGGGCGAGTCTCCGCGCGGTTACGTCGAAGTGCGTCACATTGGTGATCAGGTGCGCAGCATGGTGCGCGATGCCCTGGACTCTTTCGCCCGCTTTGACGCCGATCTGGCGCTGTCTGTCGCTCAATACGACAAGACCATCGACCGTGAGTACAAGACCGCGCTGCGTGAACTGGTCACCTACATGATGGAAGATCCGCGTTCGATCTCCCGCGTGCTGAACGTGATCTGGGTGCTTCGCTCGCTGGAGCGTATCGGCGATCACGCACGCAACATCTCTGAGCTGGTTATCTATCTGGTGCGCGGTACAGACGTGCGCCACTTGGGTCTCAAACGCATGCAGGAAGAAGTTAAGGGCCGCATTGCCGAAACCCCTCATGTTCCGGACGTACCTGACGATAAATAAGATTGCCTGCTAAAAAACGCCCGGCACCTGCCGGGCGTTTTCGTTTCCCGGTTTTCACAATCGTTAAAGTCGCCCGCGAACAACATGTCCCGGTGGCATCAGAAAAGTTTGGCAGTTGGCCAGCAGCCAGCGACATGCTCGCCATTTGCGGTGAACACGCCATCAGGAGCGTCGATGAGTAAAGTCAGTGTATTGGTGGTGGATGATGCCCCGTTCATCCGCGATCTGGTCAAAAAAGGCCTGCGTAACGCCTTCCCGGGTGTGCAGCTGGAAGATGCCGTCAACGGCCGTAAGGCCCAGGTGCTGTTGAGCCGCGAGGTCTTTGACCTGGTGCTCTGTGACTGGGAAATGCCGGAGATGTCCGGTCTTGAACTGCTGACTTGGTGCCGTCAGCAGGACAGCCTGAAGACCATGCCTTTTATCATGGTCACCAGCCGTGGCGACAAGGAAAACGTGATTCAGGCGATCCAGGCCGGCGTGTCGGACTTCATCGGCAAGCCGTTTACCAACGAACAGTTGCTGACCAAGGTTAAGAAGGCGCTGCACAAGGTAGGCAAGCTGGACGCGCTGATGACAGGCGCACCTGCGCGCATGAACTCGGCGTTCGGCAATGACTCGCTGAGTGCCCTGACCGGCAACCGGGCGGACGTTGCGGTGGCTTCGCCTGCGGCTGCGGCCCCCGCGCCTGTACAGGCTCCGGTAAGGCCGGCTGCGCCGGCGGCGCCCGCTCCCGAGCCCACCGGGCGGGGCCAGGGCCAATTGCGTCTGCCCAGTGGCACTCAGCCGTGCGTGATCAAAGCGCTGAGCCTCAAGGAAGCGTTGTTGCTGGTGCGCCGCAGTGAAGTCCTGCCACAGATCCTCGAAAGCGCCGTACTCGACCTGGAGCAGGGCGAGAGCGCGGAAGTAGCGCGTCTGAACGGCTATCTCCACGCCATCGTCGCATTCACGCAGACACCTGACAGCGAATGGCTGCAGCTGACCTTCCGTTTCGTCGACCAGGACGCCCAGAAAATGGATTATCTGTCCCGCCTGATCGCACGCGGCACGGCGCAGAAGCACTTTATTCCGGGCGCCTGATGCTCCGTTTGCTGATCCACTGACATCGCGAGCAAGCTCTCGCCTAAAAGCCGTGCCGTTCTCTTTAGGAGCGAACGTGTTCGAGAAGCGCCGTGCCTGACACACCGCGTCGAGTGCTTCGCCAACACGTTGGCTCCTACGGGCGTCGCGCGTCCGACGAAACACCCTGGCGGATGCATAGAAATTGCAAACCCCCTGGCACCCGCCGCTGACGCGATTTCCTTGACGCTTGGTGTATTGCCGATTGATACGGTTGAGTGCTCATCCCTCGTCATCGCTGTTAGGCTGGCGCCATTCGCCACTAGACAGACGTACTCCGATGCTCAAGCGCTTGCTGGTCGTATGTGCCTTGCTGCTGACCGCTCAATCGGCCGGGGCGGTCACCATCTACAAATACACTGACGCCAACGGCGTCGTGTCGTTTACTGACCATGCGGTCCCCGGCGCTGCGGTGCTCAAACTGCGCGAACGGATGGTCGAGCGCATCGACCAGCAAGTGCGCCTGAACGTCAAAAAAGAAAAGGGCACCGACAGCCTTTACGTGCGCAACGACCTGTACGCGCCGGTGGAAGTCGAACTAAAGCTGTCCGGCTTGAAAAACGTGTTGGGTGTAGCCGATCAAGTCATCCGCCGAACCATCGCAGCCCGCAGCAACGAGCGCCTGATCGCCCTGAGCCCACAGCAGACCGGCAAGGCCATGAGCTACAAGCCGAGCCTGCGCTCCATCGTCGGTGACCCCCAACGCAGCGGCCATTCATTTGCCTACCGTTATCCGTTGCCCTGGGTGGGTGGACCCTTCCGGCTGAGCCAGGGGCCTAACGGTCCCTACAGCCATTTCGGCGCCAAGAGCCGCTACGCCATGGACATCGCCATGCCCGAAGGCACGCCGATTATCGCGGCGCGCAGCGGGATGGTAATCAAGACCGAAAACAGCCAGACCGGCAGAGGCGCTAACCCTTCAGGCAATTTTGTGCGGGTGCTGCATGACGACGGCACCATGGGCGTTTATCTGCATTTGATGCAGGGCTCGGTGGTGGCCAAGGAAGGCCAGCGGGTCACCGTCGGCAGCGCGTTAGGCCGCTCGGGCAATACCGGCAACAGCACCGGGCCGCACCTGCACTTTGTGGTGCAGCGCAACGTCGGGCTGGCGCTGGAATCAATCCCCTACGAATTCGCCCAGCCGGTGCAAAGCCTGCCGAATTTCGCGGTGGGTGGGAATTGAAATACGGTGGTGACGCTGCGCTGTGATCGTTCCCACGCTCCGCGTCCCGTTTATGACGCGGAGCATCACCAAAGGCGTCCCCACGCAGAGCGTGGCCATGATCAAGATGCAAGGGCGTACGTCGATCCGCTTCTGCCGAAGGCGTGGGAGCTGACTTGTCTGCGATCTGCCGGGAACCGGCAGTAAAACCTGAACACGCGGTGTGTCAGGCGCAACCCGGTTGACTGGGTTCAGGGCCGCTTCGCAGCCCATCGCGAGCAAGCTGCGCTCC